>CAZHPG010000079.1:0-3631 GCA_964534055.1 uncultured Muribaculaceae bacterium
CCCCAGCTTTCGACGCGCCCTGTCTGCCAACCACGCCCGCAAAGTCAATGAATCCAAACGTTCCATGTCTTGCATCTGGCACGAATTGCCGCAATAACCGACAAAAAACTTCATAAAATCTGCAATATCTGACTGGTATGCGGTCGCAGTATGCGTGGAATACTTTTTGGTATTCAAAAGATAGTTTATAAAAGAATCGATTTCATTGTTCATCTGCCATGATCAATTTAATCAGCTCTTCGGGAGTATTACAAACAACCATATTATAGTCATCCATACTGGCGATGAATCCAGCATTTTGCATATTTGTAAAAACCTGTCCGAAAAAGTTCCAATATCCTGATGTATTCAGAAAGTAAATCGGTTTTTTGGATTCGCCTATTTGCTGCATGGTTAAAACATCGGTCAGCTCGTTCAATGTCCCCATTCCACCCGGTAAAATACAAAAGGCATCGGACAATTCGAACATTCGTTGTTTGCGATCATTGACGCCATCAACAATTTCTATTTTTGCGCCGGTGTGTGATGGTTCTTGCTTTGAAATCACATGGTGGGTTGAAACGCCAATAACTTCCCCGCCATTTTCAATTGCCGCGCTGGCGACCGCACCCATCAGTCCTACATTTCCGCCGCCAAACACCATTCGGATTTTATTACGCGCCAAAAGCCCGCCCAGTTTTTTTGCATCAACTGCAAATTTCGGGTCGCTTCCAAATTGATGGCCACAATAAACTGCTACTGATTTCATTTTTTTCCTTTATTTTCGCCAATTATACCATAAAATACAAAAATTATGAACTGCAAGTTTTTGGAATTTATCGAAAAATACAAAAATACACCTGTGGCGCTGGCCGTCAGCGGGGGGGTCGATTCTGTATCATTGCTGTATTGGTATGCGGCGTCTGGAATGCCCGCGGTTGTTTTGCATGTAAATCATAAATTGCGGCCGGAAAGCACGGCCGAGGCCGAATATGTTAAAGCCACCGCAGAAAAACTGGGGCTGGCATGCCATATTTTTGAATGGGCGGGCGAAAAACCAACCACTGGTCTGGAAGCCGCAGCGCGCAGTGCACGATATGGCATGATGTTAGATTGGTGCTGTGCGAATAATGTCGGGGTTTTGATGACGGCACATCAGGCAGACGACCAGATTGAAACATTTCTGATGAACCTGGGACGTGGCAGTGGTGTTTATGGAATGGCCGGAATTCGACCCGAATCTCAGCAAGATGGCATTATTATCGCGCGGCCATTATTGAATGTATTCAGGCATGAATTACAAGATTGGTGCGATTCGAACAACATCAAGTATTTCAAAGATCAGATGAATGAAGACGAAAATTATACCCGCGTAAAAATTCGAAAAAATCGTCATCTGTTGCAGGACAAGCTGGGAATTTCGGATCAACGAATTTTACTTGCCACGGAAAATTTATCACGTGCCCGCGAAGCGCTGGAATCGGTTATTGATTATCAATTATCTAATGTCAGATTTGATGACGGTCGTGCATTCTTTTCTGCGGGGATGTTGTTTTCTTTACCCGATGAATTGCAATTGAAATTTCTGGGGGAACTGATAAAGCGTGTTGCTGGCGCGGAATATTCTCCGCGATTGTTAAAAATTGAACGCTTGCGAAATGCACTTTTGAATGATACCATTGCAACGCTTTCAAATTGCGTCATCAGACGTTTTGGGGATAAAATCCTTGTCGCGCAAATTGGTAAATCTATTAGTTTCAGGAATAAAAAATGAAAAAAGAAATATTCAAAGAAAAATTAAATCAGACCAAAACTGCTGTTCAGAAAAAAAATCGTGATGGATCAATCGTATATCTGCTGATTTTCGCGCTGCTGCTGGCGCTGATAATCGGGCGCGCTTTTATGTCGAATAAAATTGATGCCGTTCCAGGCGAACAAAAGACCCCAGTGATAGAACTTTCGTTTTCTGACATAATCAAAAGCGATATCGCAACAATGAAAATCCGCGATAACAGCGCAACCGGTCAATTGAAAGACGGAACAAAGTACAAGGCAACAATTACCTATGATCCACAACTGCTGGCAAAAATTTCCGAAAAAGGCGCAATCGTTGAAATAGATGATTCTAAATCTTGGACGGACATTTTGGGAACATGGGTTCCGATTTTAATGGGGATAATTTTCATCTGGTGGATTTTTCGTGGATTCCGCGGCGGCATGCCCAAAGTATCACAATTCAATCCAACTAAAATTACAATGGGCAAAACAAAGACAAGTTTTTCAGATGTCGCTGGAATCGAATCGGAAAAAAAGGAAGTTATGGAAATTGTGGATTTTTTAAAAAATCCAAAAAAATTCCAAGACTTGGGCGCACGTGTGCCGCGCGGAATTTTGCTGTCGGGGGAACCTGGAACTGGTAAAACACTGTTGGCGCGTGCAATTGCCGGCGAAGCGAATGTGCCATTTTTTGCGGCATCGGGTTCTGACTTTTCCGGAATCATTGTTGGATTGGGTGTTGCAAAAATCAAAGAATTTTTCGAGATGGCAAAACGCAGCGCACCATGCATTCTGTTCATTGACGAAATTGACGCAATCGGGCAACGTCGCAGCCAACATGGATTTAATGACCAAGATCGCGAACAAACGCTGAACCAACTGCTGATAGAAATGGACGGATTCCAAAACGAAAATGGAATTATTGTCATCGGCGCAACGAATCGCCCAGATATGCTGGATGGCGCGCTGCTGCGCCCTGGCCGCTTTGACCGCCAAGTTTATATTGAATTACCCGATCTGTCTGGACGCAAAGCCATTTTGGATTTATATGCAAAGAAAATAAAAATTTCTGCAAATGTTGATTTGCAAGATCTGGCACGCGGCACTACCGGTTTTTCTGGTGCTGATTTAGAAAACCTGCTGAACGAGGCCGCACTGCACGCAGCAAATTCGAATCGTAAAGAAATTGAAAAACAAGATTTAGAAGAAGCCCGCGACAAAACCCTGATGGGTCCGCGTAAAAATCGGAAGATGCGCGCCCAGGATATAAAGTTGACCGCATATCACGAAGCCGGACATGCATTTGTTTCCATGCACTATCGTGATTTGACAGATCCGATTCACAAGGCGACAATCATACCGCGCGGCCGTGCATTAGGCATGGTCCAGCATTTGCCGATTGATGACAAGGTTTCATTGACCCTGGCAGAAATCCGTGCGAACATTTCAATTTTCTTGGCGGGACGCGCAGCCGAAGAAATTTTCTTTGGCGCGGATAAAATTACAACCGGCGCCGAAAGCGATATTGCGGCCGCGACCAGAATGGCACGTCATTCAATCACTATTGCCGGATTATCGAAAAAAATCGGTCTGCCTGCGATTAATCAAGTAATGCCGTTTGGTTCCAAAACATCACTGGAAAATGCATCTGAAAAAACGGCCGAAGCCGTTGACGCCGAAGTTAAATCTTGGTTGGATGATGCGCACAAAGACGCATCGAAAATTTTGACCAAGAACAAAGCGTTGGTTAAAAAGTTGGCCGAAGAGTTATTAAAGCGCGAAACATTGACCCGTGAAGAAATTGAAAAAATCGTGCTGGGAAAGAAAGCCGAAAAAAATAAAAAATGATGAAAATCGAAACCATTAAAATGATGCC
>CAZHPG010000080.1:0-3606 GCA_964534055.1 uncultured Muribaculaceae bacterium
GTAACATCATAATACTTGATGCAAAAACCGGTCCCATAACGCCAGACATATTTACCTTTATCGGCAAATACGAAGCGTTAGTATTCATAACGCCATTCGCCATAACTTGACGTGGATAAAGAATCTGTATGCGACGTTGGGCTTGCTCCATAAATGCAATCAAAGCAATAATGCCAATAACGAATCCAATAATAAGTGCAATCATCGCAGGGGAAATTTGACCGACACCACCCAATGAAAATAACTTTGCAATGCCGCCCGGAATCTGCGCCAAAATACCGGCCATAATCAGCAAGGACGCGCCCTGACCTATTCCGCGTGCGGTTATTTGCTCGGCCAGCCACATTACGAAAACCGTTCCGCCGACCAGTGCGATAACTGCAGACAATTCAAATGATAAACCTGGATTGATAACCGCGGGAACACCATTTACTGGCGCCATTATTTCCAATCCTTTCGCAACCGCCCAACCCTGAATGATGGCCAGCAAGACTGCCAAATAACGAGTATATTGATTGATTTTAATACGACCAGATTCACCTTCTTTGCGCAATTCGTTCAAAGATTTGCTGGTCGCAGTCAATAATTGAATAACGATGGATGCCGAAATATAAGGGAAAATGTTCAGCGCCAAAACAGACATACGGGACAAAGAACCACCAGAGAACATATCAAACATCCCCAGCACTCCGCCTTCGCCTTGGAACAAATGCAGAACAGCCGATGCATTAACGCCCGGCAATGGAATAAACGATCCAATACGATAAATAATCAGTGCACCAAGAGTAAAAAGTACCCGCTTTTGCAGATCTGATAAATTCGTAAAGAAATTCTTTATCGATTTCATTTTTATTTATATATGATTGGTCGTCAGTATTATTTTACCAACGACCAATTATTATTTATTTTTTCTTACCGTTGTTTTTATTAGAAAATCCAGGTAATCCGATTTTATCACCAATGCTGATTACAGCCCAAGTGACAACCGCTGCCAATGCGACCTGGACCAGGAAAACAGACAAGAATTCGCCCATTACCCGGATCACAAACCACGATGCCAGAAGTAATAAAATTCCAACGATGATTTGTACTGTAAGTTTTTTGCTTTTTTCGGTCATATTCCTCTCCTTTGGGTTAGTTTTTTTTATTTACAATTTATGCCTTGATCGATCCGCCCGCTTTAACGATTGCAGCTTCTGCGGCTTTGGACCATTTTGTTGCCTTGATATTCACGGCGGTTTTGATTTCGCCTTTGGCCAAAACTTTCAAGCCACCATATTTACGATTCACGACTTTTGCAGCCAACAAAGAATCAATGTTGATTTCTTTTTTCGCATCAATCTTGCCGGATTTGATAAATTTCTCGATATCGCCCAAATTGATTGAAACATATTTTTTAGCAAAAATATTATTAAATCCAAATTTTGGAAAGCGACGCAAAATCGGCATCTGTCCACCCTGAAAGGTTTTTTGCTTGCGCGAACCTGCGCGTGCTTTTTGACCTTTGTTACCACGGCCAGCGGTTTTACCGCTTCCGGATCCAATACCACGACCAACGCGTTTAATGCTGTGCGTTGCGCCTTTATTATCCATCAGTGCATTCAATTTCATCTTTATTGCCTCTTTAATTATTCCACGACGACCAGGTGTTTTACCTTGGCCACCATTCCGCGAACAGAATCAGTATCAGGCAATTCGGATACCTTGCCGATGCGTCCCAATTTCAATGCCTTTACGATTTTGACCTGAGATTCTGGACGTCCAATAATGCTTTTAATTTGTTTGATTTTTATATTTGCCATTTCTTACTCCGCTGCTTCTTCGGTCTTTTTGCCATCACGACCCGCGATGATTTCAGCGACAGATTTACCGCGACGTGCTGCAACTGTTTTCGGAGAATTCATTCTGCCGAACGCGTTAAATGCCGCGCGAATCATGTTGTTGGGATTGTTGCTGCCCTGGGATTTCACAACGACATCTTGAACGCCCAAGCATTCAAATACTGCACGTAATGCACCACCAGCAATAATTCCAGTTCCTGGAACCGCACTGCGGATAACCAATTTGCTGGCACCAAATTTGGACACAATGTCATGATGCAATGTGCGACCTTCTTTCAAAGGAACACGAACCATCTTGGCCTTGGCTGCTTTGGTTGCTTTTTGCACGGCCGATTGAACTTCCAGTGCTTTACCTTTGCCAAAACCGATTTTTCCAGCCTTGTCGCCAACGACTACCAAAGCACTGAACGACATATTGCGTCCACCTTTGACGGTCTTGGACACGCGATTGATAGATACTAATTTATCAACCAACCCCATGTCTTTGTCTTGCAAATTTTTCTTATCCTCGAAACGAGCCATAATTTACTCCTAATTAAATCTTTATTCCGCCCTTGCGGATGGATTCGCACAAAGCCTTTACTCGGCCATGATACAAGTATCCGCCACGGTCAAAGTAGCAATTGTCTGTTATTTTTGCTTTCTTGGCGCGTTCGGCAAAAGTAGCACCAACCATTTCGGCGCCCGCAATGTTCCAACCCTGCCCTTTGAAATCTTTCTCCTTGCTGGATGCCGAACAAACTGTGCGTCCTTTGACATCATCAATCGCTTGAATTTCAATATGACGAGCCGAACGGAAAACCGACAAGCGGATTTTACCCGGATTTTTACGCTTTGCAGCGCCACGATTTGCCAGGACTCTGCGCTCTTGTGTAGTAAAATGCTTTAACATTTTTTTTCCTTTTTCACATCTCCGTAACAGCGGAGATTATTTTTTATTTCTTTTTGCCTTCTTTGCGTCTGATTTTCTCAGTCTTATAGAATATGCCTTTGCCCTTGTATGGTTCTGGTTTGCGAACTTTACGAATTTTATCAGCAAACTGACCAACCAAGTTTTTATCAATTCCTTTGACCGCAAATTCTGTTGGCAACGCACCTGGTTCAATGGTCAAACCATTTGGAATCGGCATAACAACATCATGCGAGAATCCCGCAATCAAGACCAATTCGCGACCACGGACAGTTGCCTTGTATCCAACGCCCTTCATACCCATTTCTTTTACAAAACCTTCGGATACACCAATAACAGCGTTTTTAATATTACGTGTCATTGTTCCCCACATAATTCTGGATTCTTTATCATCCATATCTTTAGGTGTAACAATAACCTGTGTGCCGTCAATTTTTACATCAACCAAGCCGGCGTTTTTGGTATCCAGCGCGACTTTTAATTCGCCCTTTGGCCCTTTGACAACAACAGCGGTATCAGTAATTGTGACGTTTACGCCATTTACTATTTCAACTGGATATTTTCCTGCACGAGACATTTGACAACCTTTTATTAATTATACAACCCGACACAAAACTTCGCCACCGATGTTTATCAAACGGGCCTTGTGATCCGTCATGACACCCTGGGGAGTGCTTACAATCGCAATACCCAAGCCATTCATGACTTTCGGCATTTTGACGCTGCCGGAATAAACACGGCGACCCGGTTTTGACACTACCGAGATTTCCTGGATAGCGCCCTGTCCGGCGACATATTTCAATTCTATTAAAATATTCTTGCGATGATCATCAATCTGCTCGTCACGAGCACCTT
>CAZHPG010000081.1:0-3544 GCA_964534055.1 uncultured Muribaculaceae bacterium
TATATTTGCCCAAAATGTGGACATTCGTTTTCAATGACGCCAAAGCAACGCTTTGATTTATTATTTGATAATAATGATTGGAAACTTTTGGATTTGCCCGTTGCCAGTGATGATCCATTAAATTTTTGTGACAGAATCCCATACAAAGAAAGATTGGCCGAAGCGCGTCAAGAAACCGGACGCCCAGATGCGCTGGGTGCGGCAAATGGGGCAATCGGTGGTATAAATGCGACAATTGCTGTTCTGAATCCGGACTTTATGATGGGGTCTATGGGACGCAGTGTTGGTGATGGAATTATTGCCTCTATCGAGCATGCCATACAAAAAAAACAGCCGTATATTATGATTACCACGTCTGGCGGTGCACGTATGCAGGAAAACATTTTATCCCTGATGCAAATGGCGCGCACAACTGCGGCAGTAAATAAATTGCATGCAGCAAAATTGCCATACATTGTTATTTTGGCCGATCCAACATTCGGCGGTGTTACAGCATCCTTTGCAATGTTGGGCGACATTCATATTGCCGAAGCAGGCGCAAGAATAGGTTTTGCTGGCAAACGGGTTATTGAACAAAATATGCGTGAAAAATTGCCTTCGAATTTTCAAACATCTGATTATATGTATGAACATGGAATGGTTGATATTGTGTCGGGTCGTAAAGAATTAAAGGAAAAATTGGAATCTATTTTGCGTGTTTTAACAAAACAGCCATCCGCAGAATTGGAACCAATTTCGATTGATACACCAAAGGTTGTATTGCACAGCATCAAGGGCAAATCTAAATCTGCGGTTGTTGGCGCATATGAAAAAGTTTTATTGGCGCGTAATGAAAACAGACCACATTTCTTGGACTATATTCGTGGACTGACAACAGACTGGACACCATTGGCAGGCGACAGATTGTTTGGCGAAGATCCAGCAATGCAGGGTGGACTTTGCTATTTCCGCGGTATTCCATCTGTAATTATTGGTCAGGAAAAGGGGCGCGACATTGCAACCCGTCAAAAATATCGATTCGGAATGCCCGTGCCCGAAGGTTATAGAAAAGCGCAAAGATTGATGCGTTTGGCTGAAAAATTTACTTTGCCATTGATATCGTTGGTTGATACATCCGGGGCATTTGCAGGACGCGAAGGCGAAGAGCGCGGACAATCCCAGGCGGTTGCGGCCAGTATTGCAACCGGTCTGTCTGTTGCAACACCATTCATTGCAATTAATGTGGGCGAGGGCGGTTCAGGCGGCGCAATTGCTATTGCGACCGGGGATCGGGTTTTGATGATGGAAAATGCAATTTATTCGGTTATTGCACCAGAATCTTGTTCAACCATTTTATGGAAAGATAATAAATTTAAAGATGTTGCGGCCGAAGCAATGAAATTAACAGCAAAGGATTTGGCGGCTGTTGGCGCGATTGACGAGATTATCAAAGAACCAAATCAAGGCGCGCATGCCGACTGGCAAACCACAATGGAAATGATTGCGTCATCTGTTGTAAAAAATGTAAAGGAACTGCAAGAAATTCCATCCCAAGAATTGCCCCAACGCCGTGCGGAAAAATTCTTTGCTATGACCCGGGATGTGGAAATTCATCAGCCCGAGCAAGAAGCAGATGAAGGATGAGGTTTGAGGTAGGAGGTAGGAAGATAAAATATTTTTTAATAAAAATCTTACTTGTCTTTAAACCTCAAACCTCAGTTTCCGCTTGCAAATATAAATAAAATATTTTATACTCGCGCTGCGCGCGGTCAAAAACCAGCGCAAAAACACAGCCATTCGCATAGTTTATGTCCCATAAAAGGGTTTAATTGCGATGGCGAGGATAACAACATAAACGCAATAACGAATTCGTTTTTCGTCTATCGTTTTTTCGTTTCTTTATAGGAGCAAAACTATGGCATTGCCAAAATTTACTATGAAACAACTCATGGAAGCTGGTGTTCATTTCGGTCACCACACTCGTCGTTGGAACCCTTTGATGGGTGCCTATGTGTATGGTGTAAAAGATAAAGTTCATATTATTGATTTGAACAAGACTGCGCCCATGCTTTATCGCGCTTTGGATGCGTTGGAAAAAATCACCGCTGCCGGCGGCAAGGTTTTATTTGTTGCAACCAAATATCAAGCCAAAGAAATTGTAAAAGACGCGGCCGAACGCTGTGGTCAATTTTATGTGAACAATCGCTGGTTGGGTGGAATGATGACTAACTGGTCGACTGTTTCCCAATCTATTCGTCGTCTGAAAAAATTGGAAGCCGACATTGAAAACGCTGAAAAACTGGGGCTGACAAAGAAAGAAGTCGGCGTCATGCAGAAAGAATCTGAAAAATTGCGCGAAATTTTTGGCGGAATTTTGGATATGCATGGAACCCCACAGGCAGTTGTTATTATTGATATGCCACGTGAAATGAACGCAGTTCGTGAAGCGCGCGTATTGGATATTCCAACAATTGGAATTGCTGATACAAATGCAAATCCTGAAATGGTTGATTATCCAGTCCCGGGCAATGATGACGCCAGCCGTGCAATCCAGCTTTATTGCGACTTGTTTGTAGATGCAATTTTATCTGGTATTGAAAAACGTTTGGGCGGCGCCCAGGGTAAAAAGGTTGTATCCAGTGATATGGCCCCAGATTCAATTGAAATAATCGAAGAAGCGGCAAAAGAAAAAGAAGCAAAAATCAAATCAAAAGCCAGCGAACATCGTGAAATCCGTCGTGAAAATATGGCGGACAAAAAGGAAGACAAAGGAGAGTAATATGGCAGAAATTACAGCAAAATTAATTCAAGAACTGCGTGAAAAAACATCCGCAGGTATGATGGATTGCAAAAAAGCATTGATGGAAAATGATGGCGATGTTCAGGCTGCATCCGATTGGCTGCGCCAAAAGGGTATTGTAAAGGCCGCATCCAAGGCCGGTCGTGTTGCATCCAGTGGCTTGGTCACTGTTGTTAAATGCGATGGCATGGGTTGCGTTGTTGAATTGAACGCCGAAACCGACTTTGTCGCGAAAAATGAAAAGTTCCAAAAATTGGTCGCGGATGTCGCGAATAAAGCTTTGGAATTAGGCGGTGATTTTGATGCAACAATGACTGCGGTCAAAGATGATATTGCAGCCACGATTTCAACAATCGGCGAAAATATGAATCTGCGCAGAATCGCAAAGGTTCATGGTCAGCATGTTTATTCCTATGTCCATAATGCGTTGATTCCTGGTATGGGACAAATCGGCGTAGTGGTCGCATTTGATGGGGATAAAGCAGGTGCTGATGAAATCGGCCAAAAAATCGCGATGCACATTGCCGCAAATAAACCAGAATTTATGACAGTCGATGATGTTGATCCAGTTGCGGTCGAACGCGAAAAGAAAATCTTTATCGAATCTGGTGCCACAAATGGCAAACCAGAAGCTGTCGTAGAAAAAATGGTCGCAGGTCGTATCCAAAAATATTATGGGGAATCTGTTTTAGAAGAACAACCATTTGTAATGGATCCATCTAAAACCGTTAAACAAGTTGCAGCAGATGCAGGCGTAAAATTGGC
>CAZHPG010000082.1:0-3439 GCA_964534055.1 uncultured Muribaculaceae bacterium
GTATCGTTTCGAGAAAACCGGTGGCAAATACGGATACTATGATGACGAAGGCAAGGGCGCTATAAAATCATTAAAGCGTACGCCAATTGATGGTGCCAGTATTTCCAGCAAATTTAATCTGCATCGCAAGCATCCAGTTTTGGGCTTTACCCGTGCACACAAAGGTGTGGATTTCCGCGCATCGACCGGAACCAAAATCCCGGCTGCTGGTGCGGGGCGTATAGTTGCCCGCGGTTATAATCGCGGACATGGAAACTTTGTAAAAATCCGACATGCAAATGGTTTCCAGACTCTTTATGGGCATATGTCCAGATTCCAAAAGGGTGTAAATGTCGGTACCACCGTTGCCCAGGGTCAAATTATTGGATATGTTGGCTCTACTGGACTTTCCACTGGGCCGCATTTGCATTATGAAATTATAAAGAATGGCGTTCATGTAAATCCAATGACCGTCACATTCCCGCGCATTGACGATCTGACAGCCGCGCAAAAAACAAAGTTCTTGGAGTTCAAGGGCAAGATAGACCAGGCATCAGATGCGCTGGCGCAGAACCCGAATTTGTTTATTCCTATGTGAAGTTTTCCCCCTTTAAAAAGGGGGGAAAATGCACTTGACATTACCCAATGATTTTTCTATAGTGTATATACAAACATTTGGTTCCCTGTCATGGGGCAGACTGCTGGGGCGATTCATTAAATCATCTTTCCAGCAAGCCGGACGCCTGAAGCGTTGAATGTATGTTGTGTTGTTTTCCAACGCGCAAACCAACCTATTTTAACGCAGATGGTCGACTGGTGCATGCCTTTATGCACGTCCGCCTTTGTATATACAATGGAGAACGCTGATGGAAATGAGAAATCTTTATATAGGGAAAAAATCACTGACGGTGAGTGTTTTTGCTTTAATGACTTTGCTGATGTCCAAAGATGATCAGTTGCTTGCGCAAAATGTAAATTATGAAAAGAATCAAGTTGCCAGTATGAATATGCCTGCGGCGAACATGTCGATGGATGTTGATAACATGGATTTTTCATATTTGATAGATGTGCGCGCGAACAAGGCCGTAGCCGATTATATTGATACTGTTAAAAACAGAGTGGCGGATTTATCTGGGAAAAAGGGCAAGTCCGGATATATGCGGGCATTGAAACAAAGATTTGGCGCGCCGGCACCGGTTTATCGCGGAAGACACGCCCATTGCGTATGGGGCGAAAGAAAATCGTTCGAAGCAGCGGCATCCGCGCTGAATCTGGATATCAGCCCAATCCCTGAAACTGACGCTTGCTCTAATTTAATAAATACTATTCGCCAGCAAAATCCAGAAAGTTCATTTTATGGAATAATTTGGGAAAACCGCAAAGCATATTCCGCGGCGCGTGAAAAATTTGCCGACCGTCATATAGCCGCGTGGCTTAATTCGTCCAAGCATGCGGTCAGCAAAGATGAAATTTACAAAAAGCGCATGACCTATCTGGCACTGTTTGACCATAAAAATATTGCGGCAGATGATATAAAACCGGGCGCGATTTTCAGCACCTATGGACATACCGAGATGTTTTTGGGGCGCGGCCGCATAGTAAATAAAAAGTTTGTTGCTGATGAACATGGTGAATTTTGCACAATTGGTTTTAACAATGAAATGGTTCGCCAGATAGTTTTTTCAAACGGAAAAACAGGTAATGTTTTCATAGGTCATACCAGTGAAATTTTGGTGGAAAAATTGACAGCCCAGGTCGAACAAATAAAACAGATGCCACGCGTCAAATTATTACAGCGCGCAATAAGTGAAAACATTGCTGATGAAAATTATTTAAAAACTCTTTCGGATAATGAATTGAAAATATTATTGTTGGAAAAATTATTGGGTGTTCAATTGACACCGATAAATTATGCATATCCAGTAATGATGCGTCAGCAAAATATTCGGAATGGATAAAAATAATCCCCCTGTAAATGGGGGATTTTTTACATTATAATTTTTTTAATTTTATTTGGCACATCTGTAATTTTGATGCGCTCTTGTTCCATGGTGTCGCGGTGGCGAATTGTTACCATGCCGTCTTCCAAACTTTGATGATCAATCGTGATACATACTGGTGTTCCGATTTCATCATGACGACGATAATTCTTACCAATGTTTCCGCTGTTTTCCAATTCTATCCGGCCCATTCCCAATTTGCGCAGTTCAGATGCCAAATTGTCAGCCATTGAAATCAGTTCCGGAACATTGCGCGCCAATGGTATTACCGCTGCTTTGACGGGCGCCAATGATGGCTTTAATTTCAAAACGGTGCGTGATTTTCCGTCCCCCAGATCTTCATCAGCATAGGCATTCAGCATAACGGCCAACATTGCGCGATTTACACCCATTGCAGTTTCCACGACATAGGGAATAAAGTTTTCGCCCGATTGTGGATCGCTGTATGAAAGTTTGGTCGTGCTGTCGATATTGTCCATAACCGATGCTGCCAGATTAAATTCTTTTTGTGATTTTGTGTGGCTGCCCAGGTCAAAATCCTGACGATTATGAATACCCTCTACCTCGTCAAATCCGTCTGGGAATTCGTATTCAATATCGCCCGCAGCCTTGGCATAGTGGGCCAATTTTTCATGCGGGGTAAAACGTAATTTATTTGCCGGGATTCCCAATTCGTTTATCCACCAATCAGTGCGAATCTTTTTCCATTCTTCCCACCATTGCTGGTCAGTTCCAGGCCGCACAAAGTATTGCATTTCGGCCTGTTCAAATTCACGCATACGAAATACAAAACCACGTGGGGAAATTTCGTTCCGGAACGCCTTGCCGATTTGAACAATTCCAAATGGCAATTTATGTGGAACAGAATCCAAAACATTTTTAAAGTTGGTAAATGTGGTTGTTGCGGTTTCTGGTCGTAAATATGCATTTATTTCGCCATTTGCAACCGCGCCCATTGATAAGCCCATCATCAATTGATATTCGCGTGGTGGCATCAAATCAGCCGATCCACAGGCATCGCATTTTTTGGAATCTTTCATTTTATCCATGCGCATGCGGGCGCCACATTTTTTGCATTCTATCAATGGGTCAGAAAAGCTGGCCTCGTGCCCAGAATATTTCCACATCAAACGATTGGATATCAACGCGGCATCCAAACCCTCGATATCATCGCGCTGATAAACCATGGCGTTCCACCATGCATTACGTATGTTTTTCATCAATTCAACGCCATAGGGACCATAATCATACGTTCCGGCCATTCCGCCATAAATCTCGCTGCCGGTAAAAATAAATCCACGCCGTTTGCAAAGTGCAATAATATCGTTAATAGTCGCCATATTTATTCCTTAATACATGACCTAAAAGTTGTATGCTGCGGAAATTCCCCAGAAATCATAAACATTGTTTTCTTCGCCGGTATCCCCATTAGAAAAGTGTTGCATAACCAGCTCTACATT
>CAZHPG010000083.1:0-3422 GCA_964534055.1 uncultured Muribaculaceae bacterium
GACCACCAAGCGCGAGGCCAAGGCAGGCTTTGGCGATGACACGTTATATATGGAAAAATTATTATTGCATCCGCGTCATATTGAATTTCAAGTTTTAGCGGACAAGCATGGTGGGGTTGTGATTTTTGGGGAACGCGATTGTTCGCTGCAACGCAAAAATCAAAAAGTAATGGAAGAATGTCCTGCGGCCGTGCTGACACAAAAACAACGCGATGATATGATTGAAATTTGTCGCGGGGCTGTGAAAAAAATGGGATACACGAACGCCGGAACTTTGGAATTTATGTTCGAAGATGGCAAGTTTTATTTCCTTGAAATGAATACCAGATTACAGGTAGAACATCCAGTTACCGAAATGGTTTATGATATAGATTTGGTGCGTGAACAAATTCGCGTTGCACAGGGTGAAAAACTGGGGTATAACCAGGGGAATTTGGTTCCAAATGGGCATGCAATAGAATTTCGTATTAATGCAGAAGATCCAGAAACTTTTGTTCCAAATCCTGGGACAATTATCTCTTATAATCCGCCCGGGGGATTGGGGATACGAATCGATTCAGCGGTTTATAATGGTTATGCAATACCACCAACATACGATTCATTGATTGCAAAATTGGTTGTTTGGGCCCCGAATCGTCCTTCGTGTATTTTACGTGCACAACGTGCGCTGGATGAATTTGTTATAGAAGGCATAAAAACTACAATCCCATTACAGCAAAAATTATTGCAGGTTAAAGATGTGAAAACATTGAATATTGATAATCATTGGTTGGAAGTATTTTTGAATAAAGAGAAAAAGTAGAAAGGCAAAAGGGGAAAGGCAAAAGGCAAAAGTAGGAGGTAGGAAGTTTGAATAAATAAATTCCTAGTCATATTCCAAAATGTTTTTTTCTTTTTTACTTTCTCCTTTTTACTTTTGCCTTTCTACTTTCTATTTTTTACTTTTTTATTTCGGGGCGACGATAATTGATTTTGTTCTTTCGTCTGGTTTGGATTTGGCCTCGACCGTTCCTTTGTCACCAATTATTTGGATAACACGGTCAAAAAGATTGCTGGTTGCGCCAGATCGTGCGCCAATAGCAAGCACTCGCTTGCTGCCCTTTGTCATAACAGAAATTTTGACTTTGTCACCATCGGTCAAAAACTCGAAAACCTTTTTCATTTTGATGTTCAGGTCGTTTTCTTCGATAAATGGCTTTATCCAAACTTCTTTTGTTTCGTTTGTCTTTTGATGTTTTTTTGCCTCGGCTGCTTTCTTTTTCTGGTCGTATTTAAATTTGCCATAGTCCATTATTTTAACAATTGGTGGCACATTAGTTGCATTTATTTCAACCAGGTCCATATCGGCCTCAAGCGCTATTTGCAAGGCCTGGGGGGTTGGCATAACACCCAAATTCACACCGTTCGCACCAATTACTTGGACGCTTTTTGCGAATATTTTATTGTTCATGCGCGGACCCATGTCGCGGCGATTATCTTTATTTAATGATGGTCTTATTGTGGTCTCCTTTTTAATCAGACGCTTGGATTCTAAACATTAATTACAAACTTTTCAACAGATTTTGCAATTCTTCCCATGCTGCTTTTTTTGCACCTGGTTTCAGCAAAAGATAATTAGGATGCGGAATCGAAAATACTTCATCAATTATCCCCTGGGCGGCGTCTTTGGCCAGTGGTCCCAGCGTTAAAATAACTTTTGGTTTTATCAACTCTATAAACTTGTCAATAAATGGGCGCGCCAGCAAAAGTTCTTCATCGGCCAGTGTTCGTCCGCCCGGGGTTCGCCAAAAAACAAGCGGACAGACAGCGATTTTATCGCGCGACAAACCTATTGCGTCCAGCATCTTGTCAAATAATTCGCCGGCTGGCCCAGAAAGAATTTGCCCTGATTCGTCATCGTCAGCCGAAGGAGCGTCCGTAATAACCAACAAATTTCCGCCTTCTCGCGGCAATATAGTGTTTTTTGCAAACATTTTCAGTGGATGATTAAATTGAATGATTGCATCATAAAGTTGTGATAAATTTAACGCTTTGTCCGCAATATCTTTTGCATCGGTTGAATCAATTGGCGGAGTTGGGCGCGGTGATACTGCTGTCGGGTTCGCCGATAGTTTTGGTTTATAGTCATCAGATAGGGACTTTTTATCTGACGATTTGTAACTATTAACATTTTTGTTCTGTGCATTCTGCCCAGATAATTCCCATTTGACACCAGCCAAATCCAAATCCTGCAATGAACCAAATTCCATAAGAATTCCCCTTGATTTTTCACATAATAGGATGTAAAGTAATAGCTGAACCAAAAAAATACAAGGGAGTATTTTCATGAAAATGCAAAAATTTGTTATGTTGGCGGGCGTCGCGAGCTTGCTGGCAGCATGCGGTGGCGCAAACAGAATTGTTGAACCATCCGATCTTAATGAACAACGTGCGTTCTTTGACTTTGATTCTTCTATGGTCAACAAAGAAGCACAGAACAATCTGTTGGGTCAATCGTTGTATATGAAACATCATCCAGATACCAAAATCTTGGTTGCTGGTAATTGCGACGAACGTGGAACCAGCGAATACAACCTTGCTTTGGGCGCACGTCGTGCCAACGCAGCCAAGGCTGTAATGGTCAAAGACGGTGTCGAAGCAAAACGTATCTCGACAATTTCTTATGGTAAAGAACGTCCATGGAAATTGGGTACAGGCGAATCAGTATGGAAACTGAATCGTAACACGACCACAACCGTGAAATAAAAAAATCCGCCGTTTGGCGGATTTTTTATAAAAAAGCGATCAGCTTAATTTGTTGGTCGCTTTTTCATTTTTTAATTTATCCAATTCTTGCAATCTTTTTCTCTTGCTACTATACTCGGAAACCTGAAGATTCTGGATAGGTATCTGTCGCGGCAGATTGCCTCGTTTTTTGCGATGTTGTTGCTGGTTTTGACTGGCCTGGCCTGGATGTTGCAAATTTTGTCCTTGCTGCGCATATTGATACAAACCAATGTCAGTATAGGTGGATTTTTGGGGCTGACATTAATGATGATTCCCTATATTGCGACACTTATTTTTCCGTTTGCTTTATTTATCGCCGCGATGTTTGTTTATAATCGCATGATTGCAGATCGCGAAATAACCGTTATGGTTTCTTCGGGGCTGTCGCCGGCGGCGATTGCGCGCCCTGCCCTGCTTTTCGCCGGATTTTTGACGGCGTTGCATTTGGTTTTAAGTATTTGGTTGGTTCCCGCGACCCAGGAAAAATTTTATCAAAAGCAGTGGGAAATGCGTTATGGTCTGGCGCATTTGGCATTGCAAGAGGCCGCATTCAATACTCTGGCTGACGACTTGGTAGTATTTGTTAATAAGGTCAATGATAACGATATATCAGGATTGATGCTTTTTGACGATCGCAGCCCTAAAAACCAATTGGT
>CAZHPG010000084.1:0-3383 GCA_964534055.1 uncultured Muribaculaceae bacterium
ATCTGATATACGAGGGTTAAAGAAAGATGGGGATATGACGGTATGTTATAGCAAAACATTTCAGACTATTTTGCCGTGGGGTTATTGTTTGCCAGATACAGAAGTAAATGTTAACACTCAGGTAAGTCAAATATCTGTTCAATCTGTAAAATACTAAAATTTTATCATTTGCAATCGGGATTTTTGATTGCTAGGATTATTCTCGTCAAAGAGAGAGTCCACATCCATGAAAAAATTATTCGCACTTGTCGCTGTTCTTGCTTTGGCCGCGTGCAACAGCGTTTATATTAAACCAGGTGTCACACTGGATAAAAACAAAACTTTCTATGCCCAGCGTGGCGGATACTCGATGCGCCGCAGCGTCAAGGAACGGCTGGAGGATCGCGGATACAAGGTCGTAGTGGGCAAGGCCAAGTTTAATCGTGTTCTGGGTGTTGATAATGAAAACTGGGAAAGTATGGATATAGATGCCAGCGACACAATGAATGCCCGCTATATCGTGAAAGTATCTGAACGTCGTGAAAGCTTTGCTTGGTACTGGTGCCCGTTTAATGGATTTTGGTGGTGGAACTTTAATATATCCATTGCCGATCAAAAAACTGGTCAAGAATTGATGACTTGGCGCGGGCGCGGTTGCGCAAACAGCAGTCTGCGAAAATTGGACAATGTATTAGATGAGCTGGAACAAAAATAAAGATTTTATTTGCGATGTAAAAACGGACCTGCATGGTTTAACAACTATGCAGGCCTTTCACAAAGTGCTGGCCACGATTGAAAATTCTTACAAGGCCGGCCACCGCAATCTGATTTTTATAACGGGGGTAGGCGACCCAATTCGGGGCACGGGCGCAATACGCGCAGAATTTCCAACCTATATTGACCATCCATCGGTCCGCGATATGATTTTGGAATCCAAATACGAAACCGGAAAATACCTGGTCCGCCTGCGTAAAAATAAAAACGCAGCATAATGCTGCAAAAATATGGCGGAGCGTGTAGGACTCGAACCTACGGACCGCATTACTACGGTCACAGATTAGCAATCTGCTGCATTACCACTCTGCCAACGCTCCGGCGGGATGCATTATTACCCAGACTTAGCCAAAAATCAAGAAAAAACTATAGTGTCATTTGATAATTTTGTCTGCGGGTGTATTGTTTTTTTGTATTTTCTAATTCGTCAGTCAAATTAAATAACTTTACAAATATTGCATCGTATTTAGCTTGTTCAGTTTTCAAGGATTGTTCAGTTGCATTAATTCTTTTTGCTACTTCCTGATTATTTTTTTTACTGTTGGTGTAGCTAGCGATTTCGTTATTTATTTTTTCCACTAAACGATTAACAACACCTTCTTGTTGTCTTAATTCTCTTTCAGTGAGAGTAATTTGCAGACTTAATTGTTTTATATCGGCCATATATATTCCTTTTATACCTGTGGTGAGAGTATTACTTAAAAAAATAATAGTCAAGGGAATAAATTGACAAATATAAATGCTAGTAAATATCAAACATCAAAATCATATTTACCAATTGCGGACGCAATCGCAGAAACCAATCGATCCTGATACGAGCCGCTGTTTAATAATTTTTCTTCTGCTAAATTGGAAAGATGCCCCAATTCCACCAACGCCCCCGGAATTGTGGAACGCAAGACAGCAAACGGGGCCTGACGCATAGATGCCCCAGGCATTTGCGATATACCATTTTGCTTAAACTTTTTTGAAACGCCATCTGCAAATTCCACCGACATTTCCGCAACAGCGTGTTGTTGCAATGCCGATAAAGCATTTCTGATATTTGGTTCAAAACGTGCGAAACCGTCAACCTCTATCTTGTCAGCAGCATTTTCAGCATCGGCCAATTTTTGTGCCTCTTCGTCAGATGCCCTTTTGGACAAGGTATAAACAGAATAGCCCTTTATTTTTCTGCTGGGGTTTGCATTTGCATGCAATGAAATAAATAAATCCGCATGATGTTTTTCAGCAACCCCCGCACGAGTATCCAAATTCAAGAAAATATCACGATCACGGGTTAATAAAACCTTGTACCCATTACCATTAAGCTTGTCCCTTAATTTTTTCGCAACCGCCAAAACGATTGTTTTTTCCTTGATTCCAGATTTTCCGATACAACCAGGATCGCGTCCACCATGTCCTGCATCAATCACGATAACGGGTGCGCGATTTTTATTCTGACTTTTGGTTTCGGTTTCAGTCGCCGCAACTGCCGAACCACCACCTTTTGCAAAATCCAGCACCAAGCGATATCCGGTATCACCATTTGGATCCAATAC
This sequence comes from uncultured Muribaculaceae bacterium, assembly GCA_964534055.1. Taxonomy (GTDB): domain Bacteria; phylum Pseudomonadota; class Alphaproteobacteria; order Rs-D84; family Rs-D84; genus WRCA01. The sequence continues at coordinate 2,295 of CAZHPG010000084.1, forward strand.
TAAAATTTGATTTTTGGGAATTGCGGAAACAGGTTTTCTTAAGTCCGCAACTATTTGCAATTTATCGCCCAATTGATTTTGGCGTATGGTTTTTATCAATGTTCCCGATACCAAAATAGGTTTAATCGAAGAATCCCCAACTGTATTGGTCAGATTTATCGCGATTCGGTCGGGCGAAGTAAAGAATTCCAAATCATAACTGGGACGATTATCAGTTTCTATGACCAATCGGGTTTTTCCACCGGGTTGCACGCCAGCTCGCAAAGAACGCAGGGAATTCCGCGCTGCGAAAGCGATGCGCGGCATAAAAGAAACTACCAGCACACCTATGCCGGCAACCTTTAAGATTGTTCGTCTAGATACTTCCACGATGGGAATTATAGCAGAAAAATTGATTGATGACCAGTGGTGATTAGGGACTAAAAAAAACCGCCCCGTGGGGCGGATTTTTTAACGATTTGCATATTCACAAAAACCTTCGGAAGTGTCACATAGTTCCAGGGTGCTTTCTGCAATGAAATGTCCCTGGGGATGCAGACATGCCGGGCATACTTTTGGGGCTTCATTTCCAATATGCCAATTTCCGCAGTTTGTGCAACGCCACATAACAATTTTATCTTGCTTGAACAAAGTACCTTTATCCATAGCATCAATCAATGCGCGATAGCGAGCCTCGTGATAACGTTCGGCCATGCCAATATGGCGCAAGGTTTCGGCAATACCAGTAAAGCCTTCCTGGGCGGCAGTTTGGGCGAATTCTGGATACATTTTTGTGTTTTCATAATTTTCGCCAAATGCTGCGGCTTGCAAATTTTCCAGGGTTGTTCCAACTTTGCCGGCTGGAAAGGATGCGGTAATTTCCAATTCGCCACCTTCCAACATATTGAACAAACATGACGCATGTTCCTTTTCTTGGTTAGCAGTTTCTTCAAAAATACGTGCGATGGCTTCAAATCCTTCCTTTTTGGCCTTAGAGGCGAAAAATGTATAACGGTTGCGTGCCTGGGACTCGCCAGCAAATGCGGTCAATATGTTTTTTTCAGTCATTGAACCTTTTAATGATGACATAATATTCTCCTTATTTTCGTG
>CAZHPG010000085.1:0-3369 GCA_964534055.1 uncultured Muribaculaceae bacterium
CGTGTCCGAAACACGTGTTGGACAAAGCACTGACTATGATAAATTGGAATTGACCGTTAAAACAAACGGTTCGGTTTCCCCAGAAGACGCGGTTGCATTGGCATCCAGAATTCTGACCGATCAATTGGTTGTCTTTATAAACTTTGAAGATCCAACCCAGGTCAATCAGCCAGCAGAAGAAGAAAAGAAAAAAGAAACATTACCATTTGATCCAAAATTGTTAAAGCATGTTGATGAATTGGAATTGTCTGTTCGTGCAAATAATTGCTTGAAAAATGACAAAATCAACTGGCTGGGCGAATTGGTACAAAAGACCGAAAACGATATGCTGAAAACCCCGAACTTTGGCCGCAAAAGCTTGAATGAAATCAAGGCTCAGCTGGAATCAATGGGACTGGGATTGGGCATGGAAGTTCCAGGTTGGCCACCAGAAAACATTGCTGAATTGGCAAAAAAATACGAAGATCCATATAAATAAAACGTATTTTGATTCTGGATTGCCGTTTGGCAATCCAGAAAATTAATATTGGGGGGCGAGAGAGACAAACCACAAGGATGGTTTAAAATGATTAAACATTGGACCGTAAGACAATATAAGGATGGTATGACATATACAGACCATCATATAAAAGGCGCTAAATTTGGTGATATGGATATGGAAGCGTTTTATAAATATCTTGCGCTTGCAAAAAAATGTGGAGAACTAAATTTTATGTTATCAAATATGAATTTGCCTAATTATACTGATGTAAAGTTAGAATCAGATTATATAAAAAGAAAACAATTAGTTGCATTATTAGATTCGTATGGGGCAAAAGGGTCTAGTTTGATAAGAAATTATAGGAATGAGAGAGTTATAGTTCATTAAAAAAACGAAATTGCATATTTCTGAAAATAATTTCAGGTATGCGAAATGTCTAATCCTCTTTAAGAGGCGATAACGCAAAAGGAGCGCAAAAATGAGACATATGAAAGCAGGACGCAAGTTTAATCGCGACACAAATGCACGCAAGGCTTTGTTCCGTGGATTGGCTAAAAACTTGATTGAAAGAGAACAAATAAAAACAACATTGCCAAAAGCAAAAGATTTGCGTAGCGTTGTTGAAAAAATGATTACTCGTGCAAAAACTGATTCAGTTGCAAATCGTCGTTTGGCGGCCGCAGAACTGGGCAGCACCAGCGCGGATGCAGTCAAAAAATTGTTTGATGTTTTGGGGCCACGTTATGCAAAGCGTCCAGGCGGATATACCCGCGTTCTGAAAGCGGGCTTTCGTTATGGCGACGCGGCACCTATGGCGGTCATAGAATTTATTGATCGCGATGAATCTGCAAAAAAGTCAACAGCAGTCAGCCCAAAGACATCAGATAAAAAAGATGAAAAAATCAAAACTGCTGAAGTAAAAAAATCAAAAGCAGAAAAGCCAGCAGCAAAAGTTGCAAAAGAATCTGCAGCCCCAAAGGCCAAGGCCACAGGTGGTGCAAAAGCAGTCGCGGTAAAACGCCGTGCAACTGGTAAATAAAAAAAGCGGGCATCGCCCGCTTTTTTTATGTTTGAAGTTTTATAATTCCGATAAATCTGTTATTATTTTAACGCCATCTGCATTCCACTGTTCGCGCAAGTCGGCCAAATCCATAATATTTTCAGACTTTAACAGCAAGACAGGTATTGCGTTTTCGGCCCTTGCGGCCGCAATAACCGTCGCGACTGGTGAAGTTTTTTGTTTCCCTGTTGCAAACCAATTATCCCCATCTGCAATCCAAAAGTCCGAATCGTCATGTGTTACGATTGCGAATTTTTTTCCATTGTGAACTTCGATTGCTACTTCGGATTTGGTGCTTGTTGGCAAATCGGAATTATTGTCTTCCCAGTTTAATTCTTTGAATACTGGAACAGTTGATTCTTCGTCTGCGTCCAGGTCAAAATTTTCTGGCAATGCCATGGAAGAAACTTCATCAGCATTCGGAATGTTTTCTGCAGGCAAAGTCGCCGGCTTAATTGGATTTTCAATAATCTGATAGTCTGTTGCGCCGCGCGAAAGTTGACCGCGAATCAATCGGGAATAGGGCACTCGCATTTCTTCGGGCAATCCCGCGGGGAATACGATTGGTTTTTCTTTTGGTGATTCATCTGCTGGCGCATCGTCTTTTTTTTCGTCTTTTTTTTCAGCGCGCGCAAATAATGGCTTTCCGGTTTTTACGATGGTCTTGTATCCCGCAAACCAAATCGGAAGCCAAGCAATCAATGCCGCAGCAAAACTGAAACCACTGAATCCATGCAATGTGTGGCTGGGAATTTTCAACCAGTCACTGATATGCAAAATATCAAAACCAAAAAGAATCAGAAAAATCAAATAAGACGCGACAAAATACCAGCCCGTCCAAAGAGCGATATGTTTTGTGGGGAAAGATTTCTTTTCATCATCTGCCATTTGTCAATATTTTAACACAATGGTAATTTTTGTCAAGGACAATATGGGGGGTATAGTCGCTGGTGATAATTGATAACAAATAATTAAAAAATGCCGCACAATTATGGACGTGGCGCGTTTGCCACAATCGTCTTTTTGCTATTTAACTTTTTCTCTTTTTCCATTTCCATCCACCCGGATTTGTGATATAATTAAATGAAATAGAGGGAATGGGATATGAGAAAAATACTAGGCTTCCTGGGCGTTTTTGCTTTTACGGCATTTATTGCGATTTCTGCGCATGCGGCGTCAGTGCCCGGCGCAACTGCTGTAACGACACAGGGGCGTATACCCAGCATGCCGGCGGGAATTGGCGGAATGGTTGGCGGGAACATGGGTGCAAATTCCAGTTATAATGTCCCGTCAGATTGTGGTTGCGGTACTTGTCCGTGCCCTTCTGGTTGCACTCCTGGTGCTACAAAATCCTGCACAACCCAATCTGGACAGGTTGGAACTCAAACTTGTACCAGCAACAGAACCTGGGGGGCGTGTATGGTATCATCATATACGGTTGATGAATGTATGAATGCATTATTGGCATGTATAAATTCGGGCGCATTATCTGGCGGAATCAGCGATCTTTATGATGATAATGTCAGAAACTCGGTTATTTCTGGCAGTGGTATATGCCGTTCGATTATTGATAAATGCGTTGCAAATCTGGATATTTATAACAATTCGTCCGATGTTTGGATTGATTTTAATTCCCGCGTAATTCAACCACAATATTACAATTTCGTCCTGCGCAAGACCGGATTGACACCAAACCAGGCGGAAAATACATGCTTGTTGATTGATAAAAATACCCGGGGGCGCTCGTTCCAATCCGCAGCCGCCCAAAATTTGATTGTAAATAACAAGGACGACGGCAGCCGTGGCAATTATGCCCGCTGGGACGCCA
>CAZHPG010000086.1:0-3291 GCA_964534055.1 uncultured Muribaculaceae bacterium
ATCCAGCGAACATTCGAAATCCCAGTAAAAATTTGGTATCCAAACGTTTGTTTTCTTTGCCTTGGACTGCAGCGCCCATACCGGTTCCGAAATACCATTTGCTGGTGCTATACAGCGATACATCTTCGGACAACATAAAGATTTCCGCGCCATAATCCTGCCATTCGCAATCATCGCCATGGCGGCATTCGTTGTTATAATTTTTGTCGTGCAGACCGATGGTCTTTACAAAATTGATGGACTGTCTGGCCGGCATCCTGAAAAAAGTGGTCGGTTGCGAATATTGCAAATTAAACATGTAATAAGGTGCAGCATGATTCAGATGCTTTACTGCTATCAATTCACCAGAGTCAAAACCCTGTCCGATGGTCATCCCCAGCTGATTTTGTTTTTCGCCAAAAAAAGGATTGCCGTCGGCAAGAACAGGCGTGCAAAATAATGAAAGCGCTGCGCAAAAATAAAAGAGTTTCATAATTTTTCCCATCTTATTGTATGATTGTAGAGTAGCATCAAATAGTTGCGGGCGCAATTAAAAAAATCGCGCCATTTGGCGCGATTTAAATGCAATGTTTCCCTGGGAAATTATGCCGCTGGAACATCAACCGAAATAGCATGAACCGGGCAAACAGATGGGCAGGTGCCACAGTTGATGCATTTTGCTGGATCGATGACATATTTGCCGTCTTTTGGCGCGATTGCCATAACCGGGCAAACCCCAGCACAGGTTCCACATGCGATACATTTACTTGAATCAATTTTATAAGCCATTTTTTTTCCTTTATTTTCTCATATTCAACAAAGACAAAACATACTGAAACATGGCTATAAAAGAAATGTACATGTGCAATGCACCCAATACGGCCAATTGATTTCTTTGCGTTTCATCGTTAATTTCGTTATACGCATTTTTCAATTTTTGCATGTCATATGCGGTGAACAACGCGAACACCAGCACTCCGATTGCGCAAACGATAGTGGCAAAGATTCCGCCCAGTGGCCAAATCATGCCGGCCAATCCGACCAGGATCAGGCCAATCATTCCCATGAACAAAAATATGCCCAAGAAAGAAAGATTTTTTGCGGTCTTGTAACCGAATAACGCCATACACCCAAACATTACGGCCGATATGATAAAGGCCTGAAAAATGGATGCAGGATTAACATTCAGCGCACCCCATACCAATGGAGTAATTACAAACCCCATTAAAACAGAATAAATCGCCAAAAGAAATGCGGCAAATGCAGGGGACATGTGAAATGCCCGTGCCTGTGCCCAAACAGATAAACCAAATCCGCCGAACAGAACGACGTAATAAATCCAAGAAAGACCACCTGGATTTACCAACAGTGAAATGCCACCAGCATAAATTGTAATATAAGACGCGATTGCGGTCAATGCGACTGCGCCGAACATCAGCGCGAAAATGCGCTTCAGATATAACCCGATTCCGCTTTCGCGAACAGCGGGAGTATTTTTTGCCATAATTTTCTCCTTTATTTGCTGGAACAATATAACTATTATGGGGTCGAAAATCAAGAGGAATGAAAAAATGATAATTATTGAACCAATTTCGCCAATTGCATTATCAATTGGACCAATTGCTATCCGCTGGTATGCGCTGGCCTATGTTGCGGCGTTTGTAATTGGCCTTTGGATGCTGAAAAGACTGAATAATTCATCCCATGTCGAAATGCCAAAGAAATCACTGGATGATTTATTTACGGCACTGATATTGGGGGTCATAATTGGTGGGCGATTGGGATATGTCCTGTTTTATAACTTGCCGTTTTTCTTGGTGCATCCATTGGAAATTTTTGCAATCTGGCATGGCGGGATGAGTTTTCATGGCGGACTGCTGGGTGTGATGGCGGCGGTATTCTTATTTGCAAGAAAGCAGGGCATAAAAACATTCGCTATACTTGATATGCTGGCGGTTATTGCGCCAATGGGTCTGTTTTTCGGGCGTATCGCAAACTTTATAAATATGGAGGTTATGGGGCGCGTAACGACCCAGCCATGGGGGGTTGTATTCGCAGGCAGCCCAGATATATTGCCCCGCCACCCCAGCCCATTATACGAAGCCGGGCTCGAGGGTATATTGCTTTTTGTAATAATGCTGTCATTGTGGCGCTGGACGAAATTGCGGGACAGGGTGGGCGCATTAAGCGGATTGTTCGCGATGTTTTATGGTGCGTTCCGAATTTTTGCAGAACAATTCAGACAACCAGACGCGCAAATTGGGTTCTTGGCGGGCGATTGGCTGACGATGGGAATGGTGTTAAGCGGCGCGATGATAATTGCAGGCGCAGCCGTTTTTGCAGTTGCGATGCGAAAAAAATAAGTTATAATGGCGTGGCTTTAATAGGCAAGACGGTTGAAAGACCGTTGAATAATAAGTTCAAGGACAGATGTCAGAGTGGTTTAATGAGACGGTCTTGAAAACCGTTGTGGGGGCAACTCCACCGGGGGTTCGAATCCCTCTCTGTCCGCCAGTATTAACCCAACATCGGTTGGGTTTTATTTTTACCCCGCTGTCCGCCCGATTTCCGGGCGTTTTATGTTTGTTTTTACCACGGTATGGCTTTTATTACGCTTTTATACCGCCCTTTATGCTATGTTTTATACAATTGCCTTTTTCGCTGTGGTAATGTTTTAGATAACAGCGGATTCTGTGATTGTAAATGTTTTATTATCACAGTCTATTTCTGCGTTTACGCCGTACGGTATAACCATGATTGGATCAGTATGACCAAAATCCATATTTGTTATAACTGGCATATCTTTGCGCCCGTACTCAGCAAGAGCCTTTAATATACTCTTTTCATATTTCATACCATCTTCGTTCATAGGACGACCAAATAAGATTGCACGTATATTTTGAAATATGCCGCAAGCCCCGTAATTTCTCATCCAATATAAAACAAATTCTGGTGTTGGATTTTCTTCAGATATTTCAAAAAATAATATAGCGTCTTTAAAATAATCTGTATTTAGCAAAGGCGTTCCTTTTGCCATCTCGAAAATTTCCATGCAACCACCAAACAATTTACCACTAACTTTACCGGAACCCTGAATCCAATGCCAACCATTGGTTGGTTGCATTTTACGAACTTGCGAAATTGCTTCTGGTGTACCCCAATCAATATGTTCATAAGTAAATTCTTCTTTGTTTTCAGGAATAATACCGATTGTGGAGTTATCAAACAGAGTTTTTTGAATACTGTTTTTTACATATGGTAATATACCACCAGTTTCTGCCATTTGAGTCATAATTGCAGGGCCATAGAAAG
>CAZHPG010000087.1:0-3225 GCA_964534055.1 uncultured Muribaculaceae bacterium
CATTTGTTTATATTTCCACAGCTGAAAAAGGAGCATAAAATATGGCTAAATGGGTTTATACTTTTGGAAATGGTGCGGCCGAAGGGACCGCAAAAGATAAAAACTTACTGGGTGGCAAGGGCGCAAATCTGGCAGAAATGAATTTGATTGGATTGCCAGTTCCTGCGGGATTTTCTGTAACTACCGAAGTTTGCACTTACTATTACAATAACGATAATTCTTATCCCGCCGATTTGGATGACCAGGTTCGCGCAGGCGTTGAACATATTGAAAAAGTTATGGGTAAAAAATTTGCTGACCAGACAAATCCTTTGCTGGTTTCCGTCCGCAGCGGCGCACGCGTTTCTATGCCGGGCATGATGGACACCGTTTTAAATTTGGGATTGAATGATGAAACAGTTTTGGCATTGGCTGCGGCCGCCAATGACGAACGTTTCGCTTATGATTCATATCGCCGTTTTATCATGATGTTTTCTGATGTTGTTTTGGGTGCTGATATTAACTTGTTCGAACACGCATTGGAACACATGAAGGAATCCAAAGGATACAAATTCGATAATGAAATGACTGCCAGCGACTTGAAAGAACTGGTTGAAGAATTCAAAGCCATTGGTAAAAAAATCGGCAAGGAATTTCCACAAGATCCGTGGGCACAATTAAAGGCCGGTATTGGCGCAGTATTTGGATCATGGATGTCAAAGAAAGCCATCACATATCGTAAATTAAATAATATCCCTGGGGATTGGGGAACCGCCGTCAATGTTCAGGCCATGGTATTTGGGAACGCGGGTGATGACTGCGCGACTGGCGTATGCTTTTCACGCGACCCTGCAACTGGCGAAAATATTTTTTACGGGGAATTTCTTATTAATGCCCAGGGCGAAGACGTTGTTGCTGGAATTCGCACCCCACAGCCGATGGCAAAAGATAACAGCGGACGCGTATCACTGGAAGAAGCGATGCCATCTGTCTATGCTGAACTGGTTGCCGTTCGCGAAAAATTAGAAAAGCATTACAAAGACATGCAAGATATGGAATTTACCATCGAGCATGGAAAATTATGGATGCTGCAAACCCGTAATGGAAAGCGCACCGCCGCCGCCGCCGTTCGCATGGCCGTGGAAATGGAGGAAGAAGGTTTATTAAATAAAGAAGAAGCAATACTGCGTGTTGGTGCAGATCAATTAAATCATTTATTGCATCCTATGTTGGATCCAAAAGCAACAAAAGATGTAATTGCAACCGGTCTTCCTGCATCACCTGGTGCGGCCGTTGGACGCGTAGTTTTCAATGCTGATGACGCAGTTGAATGGGCTGGACGTGGCGAAAAAGTTATATTGGTTCGTATTGAAACATCACCAGAAGATATTGCTGGAATGGACGCAGCCCAGGGTGTTATTACTGCACGTGGTGGTATGACATCACACGCGGCGGTCGTCGCACGCGGCATGGGAACGCCATGCGTATCGGGAAGCGCGGATATTAAAATTGATTATGCTGCCAAAACAATGAAAACAACCAAGGGCGCGGTTATTAACGAAGGTGATTGGATTTCTATTGATGGCGGCAAGGGCGAAATCATCATGGGTCAGGTTCCAACCGTTTCTGTGGAAATGACTGGAAACTTTGGCACATTGATGAAATGGGTTGATTCAATCAAAACATTGGAAGTTCGCGCAAACGCTGAAACACCACGCGATGCAAAGCAAGCACGTGAATTTGGTGCCGAAGGTATTGGTTTGGCGCGTACCGAACACATGTTCTTTGATCCATCACGTATCATGGATATGCGCGAAATGATTTTGGCGGAAACAACCGAAGGTCGCCGCAATGCGCTGAGCAAGTTATTACCGTATCAACGTGCAGACTTTGTTGAATTGTTCAAGATTATGGATGGACTGCCAGTTGTTATTCGCTTGATTGATCCGCCACTGCACGAATTCTTGCCCCATACCGAAGAAGACATCAAATTGTTGGCCGACCATATTGGTAAATCTGCCACGTTTGTAAAAGAACGTGCAGCAGCATTACATGAACAAAATCCAATGTTGGGACATCGTGGTTGCAGATTGGCAATTACTTATCCTGAAATTTGCGAAATGCAGACACGCGCTATTTTGGGCGCGGCCATTGAATGCAAAAAATCAGGGGTCAAAGTTTTGCCGGAAATCGAGGTTCCTTTGATAGGTTCCAAAAAAGAGCAAGACATTGTAAAGGCAATTATTGATTCAACCGCTGCACAGGTTTTTGCCGAATCCGGCGAAAAAGTTGAATACAAGGTCGGATGCATGATTGAATTGCCACGCGCTGCTTTGCTGGCAAACGAAATTGCGCAAAGTGCGGAATTTTTCGGATTTGGCACAAACGACCTGACCCAGACAACACTGGGAATGTCTCGCGATGACACTGGTGCGATTTTGGACGAATATCGCGCACGCGGTGTTTATGTTGCTGATCCATTTGCCAGCATTGATCAGGCAGGCGTTGGACAACTGGTCGCTGGCGCGGTTACAATGGCGCGCGAAGTCAAAGGGCACGGCATACACCTTGGTGTTTGCGGCGAACATGGCGGAGACCCAGAATCTGTGGAATTTTTCCATAAAGTTGGTCTGGACTATGTTTCATGCAGCCCGTTCCGTGTGCCAATCGCAAGACTGGCCGCCGCCCAGGCAGCCGTCAAATATGGCAAAAAATAAAAATCGCCCGTATGGGCGATTTTTTATTGCGGCATATGCTTTTTGTTCTATAATTAAGCAATGTTGAATGGAATTAATATTTGGACAGATGACATGGTTTGGCGCGGGATTTTGACCGACCTGGGCGCCCAGTTTTCTTCACGCGAATCTGCTGATGTGGTTTTTTCCACTGACAAAAAAATTTCCCCCTGTGAATTAAAAGCTGAAATTATTCGTCTTCGTGACGTGCGCGAATCCGCAATCATAAAAAAGATATGCGGTGGCACTGCTTTGTCGGGATCACAGAAAAAAATCATTATCGCCCTGCACCGCGCTGGAAAATCCGGCGCAGACGCCGCGGAGTTGCAATATCATTTGGGATACGCGCCTGGTGCGGACACCAATGCAGTGGGTACCGCAATTTACCAATTGCGTAAAATATTTGGAAAGGAATTTATAAAACACGAAGGTGGAAAATATAAATTATAAATTGGTATCTTTTGATAAAATCCCCAGCACTCAATCGTATGCCCAGGATTTGATTCGTTTG
>CAZHPG010000088.1:0-3208 GCA_964534055.1 uncultured Muribaculaceae bacterium
GTTTGGCGGTTATCGCAGATGCCGCCGGGGTGCTTTGGTTGGCACGCGTCATCGCCGGAATAAAATATCAAATACATTATCCCGCCGTTTCCCAAGATGGCATTCCGGTCGCGCCCAGCCATTTTCTGCGCGCAGACGGCAAGGCAATAATTGCTGCAAAACATATGTCGGTTTTGGAAATTGCTATTCTGATGATTAAACTGCCAAATATCTTTTTCATTATGAAACACGAATTAATGTGGATACCGATTTACGGCTGGGCATTTTCTCGTATTGGTATGCAGCCGGTGAATCGCACAAAGGGTACAACCAATATGCAAACCCTGACCGCCGAAGTTGCAGAAAAAATAAAAAGCGGAATGACATTGGTAATCTTTCCCGAAGGAACGCGTGCAAAGCCCGGTGCACAAATAAAATTAAAACGCGGATTGTTATTTATTGCAGAAAATCTGAAACTGCCCATTGCCCCAGTTGGAACTGATGCTGGACTTTATTGGCCAAAAAAGGGTCGTATGCAAAGCGGTACAGCAAATTTGTGGTTTGAGCCTTTGTTGCCCAGCACTGCATCTTTGGAAGAAATTGCCACGGCGATTGGTCGCCACAGCGCATAAAATATTAAAAATGCGGGTTATACCCGCATTTTTTATTGATTAATTGTCTTTTCTAATCTTGTACGTAATTTCTTCATATCATCATATTTGGTCAGTTTTCCATGTTCCGCGATTGATATATCGCCACTTTCTTCGGACACAACCAAGACCAACGAATCTGTGCTTTCAGACATTCCAATTGCTGCGCGATGGCGCGTTCCATATTTCCAATTCAAATCGGATTTTTTGGTCAGCGGCAATATTGCGCCCGCATACAAAATTCTGTCGCCACCCAATATCATTGCACCATCATGCAATGGGGTTTTATTAAAGAAAATTGTCAGAATAAGTTCACTTGAAATTTCTGCATCTATTTTTGTTCCCAGATTTTCTATGGTCCCATCAAATTCGTTACGAAATACCATCAGTGCACCGGTGCGCTTGTGGGACATATAATCAACAGACTTTATAATTTCATCCAATATATGCTCGCTTCGGCCTCTTTGTTCTGCATCCTTTATCGCGCGCGGAGAAAATAAAACTTGCAACAATTTTACATGCCCCATCATCGCAAAGAATTTACGGAGTTCTGGCTGGAATACCACGACAACGCCAACCGACAAAAAGATTGCAGCCAAACGTGCAAATTCGCCAATAACCCGCAATCCAATCCACATAAACAGCCAACTGGACAACCATATTGCGGCCAGACCAACCAGTCCCATAACCATTTTTTCTGAATTTGTATTCTTTATAAATCGTCTGTAAAACATCCATAAAATTACGCCAACCGCAATAACTTGCAAAATATTTATTATATTTTGTAATACAAAGTTCATTTTCTTACCTTTATTATTTTATAAGATCTGCGACCAAATATTCCAGCGGACGATTCATAAATGCTGGGTCGCCTTCTTTTTCAGGTGCGCCACGCATCAGCGCTGTTTCGCATGGATTATCATCCGCCAGCCAGTTGCTCAGCAGATCCCCGGCCAAGAATCCAACACCCGCGCCTGCAACCAGGCTGAGCCCGCCTGTAAACGGCGCCAACACCAGCATTCCAATTCCGGCTGTCGTAGCCGCGCGACTGATCATTGCGCCATTATTCAGCTTGATATCTGGCTCGGCCAGATTGCCTGTGAATTCCATTGCATTAACGATACTGCCAGTTATGCTAAGCCGTATCCCGCGAACCGGGGTAGATGCCAATGAAACCTGCATATCCTCTTTACCCAAATCCACAAATCCAACAGCGCGCATATTCACGTCACGCGTCTGCAAGGCAATTCCCAAATCGGTTTCGGCCCTGCCCTGACGCAATTTCAAATTGATATCTGCACATGAAATCGCAACCTTGTCATACTTTTTCTGTGTCATAACTATATCTTGGACGCTATGTCTGACCGATGTCAGAAAATCTCGTCCATAAATATATTCCGCGGCATCAGGCAACGCAGTGCCTGTACCCACACTTTTCACCTGGATTGGACCATTCAGGTTTGACATCATCTCTGACAAATCTCGGCCGCGACCTTCCATATAAAATTCGAAATCCACGGGCAATCCATATATGAAATTTCTTTCGCCAACCGATTCCAAAATTTTCCCAACTACAACGCTTTTACCGCGAGCGGCCGCACGAGCAACCACAGCGCCGGCATTTTCATGCGCCTGCAAACCTATCTCTAACTTGCCATTAGCAAACTGATTATCTAAATGCACAGAAAGCGAACCATTATTCAGCGTCAGCTGTGCGTCCACATTCTCCATCTGCATATTTCTATACACATCCATTTGGGCAAAGTCAATTTTTATTTCTGCATTTATAGAATTCAGAAAATCGGGATTTAACGGAACATTTTTGAAAACATGCAGTTCTCGGTCGGGACGCTTCCAAGGGATAGGACCCCTGTATAAATAAGGGAAAACTTCATCCAAAATAAATCTTTTTGATTTTAATTTCATATTTATATCTGGTCGTTTCGATCCCCAAGAATACGATCCAGATATAGAAAGATCACTTTCCCCGAACGAGATTGATGATTGACGTAAAACCAATCGATTATTATCCACCCCCCCCGCGATATTTATTTTCATAGGCGCAAGTTTTACAACATCTATACCAAATTGCTGAAAAAATTCGGATGCATCGGAAATTTTTCCGCGAACTATAAAGTCTATGGGAATCCGGCTGTTTTGTTCCAGGGCGATGTTCGCGGTCAATGGGGTCAGTTTGTTTACTATCGCCACACGCAATGGATAAACCTTGCGTTCGGTATCAAGTGGATAAAGCGACGCTATAAAAGAATAATACTGGTCATTCAGAACCACACTTCCGGTGTATTCAATCAAATCAGATTCCTTGTCATAATCTATAGCAATTTGGTCGGCTTTAAATTCTTGTGTTTTGTTTGGATCAATTAAAACAAGTTTTGGATTTTTCATACGAACCGAATCGATTCCCCAGTCTGTATCTATTGGAAATTGCGGCAAAGTATCTTCTTCGGATTTTGATTCCAAACTGCGTTTTGATTCCAAAGAAAGTTCGCCTTTGGCATTTTTTTCTAAATAAATTATTGGATTTTTCAGAACTAGATTCCTGATTGATGGGTTAGAAC
>CAZHPG010000089.1:0-3194 GCA_964534055.1 uncultured Muribaculaceae bacterium
CGGATGGGCACAAAATGGCGGATATCAAATTGTCCCAGATTCTATGCCGGTTAAAACAAAGCCAATAAATTTAATTGGTGATTTTGTCCGCAATGAATTGGAGTTAGAAATCTCTGATAAAGAGATAGGACAACGTTTATCACGATATGGTTTTGAAAAAACAAAAAATGGTTATCAAATTCCGTCCTGGCGTGTTTGGGATATCAAGGGCGAGAAGGCGGATTTAATAGAAGAACTTTGTCGCAGTATTGGATACAACGCGCTGCCATCAAAATTGCCGCCGGTTGTGATTGGCGCAAAAAAAACAAATTCCGAAATCCGTAAATCTGAAATAGATTCTTATCTGGTTCATAACGGATTTTATGAGGTTATAACCGACAGCATGTATTCACCAAAGCATGCCGCCGCCGCACCAATCAAGGCACATATTGCGATTGAAAACTCGGTCGAGGGCGGATACGCGTTTATGCGAAACAATACGATTGTCCAGGCGACAGAGCTGGTCAGCAAAAACTTGCGCGTGAAAAATCGTGAAGTTCGTGCATTTGAATGGGGCAAGATTTTCAAAGGCGATAAAGAAATTGAAATCTTGTGGGGCGTTATGAATGGCGCAAATACAAACGCGCTGACCGCGAAAACATTATTGAAAAATCTGTTTGATGATTTGTCGCTGGACGCAAAGATAGAATACAATGATTTTAACGAAAGTGCAAAAGTTTCAGAATGGGCATCATTGAATCCAAAGCGGCGCGGTCGTATTTCTTGTGCTGGACGCGGCGTATGTGTATTTGGTGAAATCCATCCGAATTTATTAAACGAATTTGATATTAAAAATGATTTGCCAGTGTATTTCAGTTTTGATACCAAGGGATTGATAGATTTGGTTGCAAAGAAAACAAAATACATCAGCCCCAGCGTGATTATTCCCAGTGTCCGCGATATCGCTGTTGCGGTGCCTTATGGTCGCGCGGCTGGCGATGTGGCAGAGTTTATTAAAAAAGAATATAAACAAATCGCAGATGTTAAAATCACAGATGTTTATGACAAGACAAAAGAAGGCGTGCGGAATATAACGTATTCGCTGACCTTTGACGGGGAATTTTCAGCGGAAGAATTAAACAAATTGATTCTGGAAATTATGGAATCTGCAAATAATTTTGCAAAAAAATAAAAAACCGGCATTGCCGGTTTTTTTATATTGTTTTATCTGCTGCGTCACAGAGCGGCGCAACCGGACAATCAGAACATTTCGGGCGCAGCGCGGTGCAAATGTATCGCCCATGCAAAACCATAACATGATTTGCGATTGAATGATATTTTTCAGGAATAATTTTTAATAATTCCTCTTCGACTTTTTCGGGTGTGTTTGCAGAATCGCTGACCCATCGGTATCTGTGCGCATTACGAAATACATGGGTATCTACGCCGATGGTCGGCGCGCCCCACAAAACATTCATAATAACATTCGCGGTCTTTTGTCCAATACCCGGCAATTTCATCAATGCATCGCGATTATGTGGTAAATCAGAATCACCCAACGCGCGACTGAGGCCCATAATGCTTTTCGCTTTATTATTAAAAAATGAAATTACTTTGATGTGTTCTTTCAGGCCGTCTTCACCCAGTTTAATCATCTTTCGCGGTGTATCAGCGATGGCAAATAATTCGGGCGTAACCTCGTTCACTTTCTTATCGGTTGCCTGGGCGGATAAAATCACAGCGACCGCAAATGTAAATTCGTTTGTATGATAAAGTTCACTCCGAATTTCCATATTCAGAGATGGCGGAACTTTTTCAAAATAAATTTCCGGTGTTAATTTCATTCGACTGAACCTTTTTCCTTGCCGCCGTATAATTTATAAGTTTCTGGTATAAATTCCAAAACAGAAAAATCGCCACCATCGCGTCCAGATGGGAAATAGGATATAAACGAATCACGCCAAACTATATCCTTTGTTTCAGTATCCAATACTTCGAATATTTTCCCAGAAAGCATTATCGCCTGGGACGGTGGATCAAATGCATACAAAACAGCAACAGGATTTTTCCGAATTTGCTGAATTTTATCGCTGCTGGTGGATGTAACCAATAATATACGATTATTTTGTGCAAAATATTCAACCAAATATGGCGAAACCTGTCGGTTGCGTATATTGGTCAAAGCGCGCGTTTCAGGCCGATCACCATTCATGGTTGTTAAAATAACAACGCGTTGAGTATCAAAAAAATTTAATATTTCAGACTTTTTCATCATACCCCCCTGTATGGTTATTAAAATTTTATATCAATTATCTGGAACCCTTGGTGCGCCATTCTGATAAGGTCGGCCACAGCAAATCTTTATCCGATGTAAGTATTTCCCCCGCCGGGATTTTCCAATCGATATTTATTTCTGGGTCGTTATAAATAATTCCGCTTTCAGATTCTTTGTTATAAAAATTATCACATTTATATCCAAAAATTGCCGTTTCAGATTGAACAGAAAATCCATGCCCAAAGCCACGCGGAATAAACAGCATATTGTTTTCTTCGTCATTTAATAAAACCGAAACATGTTTGCCAAAAGTTGGGCTGCCCGGGCGCAGGTCAACCGCGACATCCAGTACCTGGCCACGGACCGCGCGCACCAATTTTGCCTGGGCGGATGCGCCCTTTTGCGCGTGTATCCCGCGGATAGTGCCATAACTAGACAACGATTGATTGTCCTGCACAAATTTGTTTTTTATTCCATTGGCACGAAACACTTGTTCATTATAAGACTCGAAAAAATAACCGCGGGAATCTTTGATGATTTTTGGTTCTATTATAAAAACACCCGGGATTTCAGTTTCATAAAAATTCATGTTTTATGCCTTGGTTATTTTGATTGATAATTTATGTCCGTCTATTTCGGTGTCATGTTCTCCGGCGCCCTGCTTCATTTCTGTTATCAATGCATCGTTCATGATGGTTTCGCGATGCGTTTCCAGTGCCGCGGACAATTCATCGTCGCTGTTGTATTCCAAAACTATACGATCCGAAACATCCAGCCCGATTGTTTTGCGGGTATCTTGGATAAAGCGAAGTGCGTCATTGGCCATTCCTTCGGCCAATAATTCCGGTGTCAAGTTTGTATCCAAAACAACAACTGCGGTATTGTCTGGCAATGCCGCACCTGTTACGCTATCTTTAACATTCAGACGCAGTTCATATTC
>CAZHPG010000090.1:0-3183 GCA_964534055.1 uncultured Muribaculaceae bacterium
GACAATTTACCAGTGTATGAAACACCCATCGTGCGTTTTAATTTTTCCGCGTTTATCTGGTTGTCTATTTTTACAGGTATGCCGGTTATGGAATAAATATTGTTTGCTGCAACCTGCAGAGTTACAGGATCGCCCAACATTATTGTTATACCAGTGTCATCTTCAAATTCTTTTGGCAGATTATTTTTATGATCCAATACTGTGCTGCTGTTGCCCAACCAAACACCTTCGCTGGTTGAAATTGTATCGGTGGAAATTTTTGCCTTTGGATTCTTGGACATTTCAAATGCGTCGTATGCATTTATAAAGTCCTGATCAACCGTGGACGAGACCTGGGCAGATTCTTTCTTAGTGCAGCCAGAAAGAACACCAACGGCCAATAATAAACAACAAACAACAAACACGTCTGTTTTTAATAATTTTCTCATCTATCTCTCCTGGTTTAACGGACGGCTGTCGTCTGTCGGCTGACTGGTTATTCTTCTGTCGTTGTTACTATTAATACACGATTACCCTTGAAAAATTTTGCGTATGGTATCGGATTAGCGCGGCTGAAATTACGCACCAACGCACTGGACACATCCATAAAGCGTCCCTTGAATACGGCGGATGCCTGTATTGGATATTCACGTGAAGTATTCCAAACTAAATCCCATCCTTCCTTGTCGCACCATTCTTGCAAAACTTCGCGCAGAGATTGACCCGATGCCACGACCCAACTGCGAACCTGGGCATCTGCCACGCCAGATTTTGGGGCATCTGCCTCTTCCACATCAAAATAATCTGATGATGCCGCAACGGATGCGCCGTTTATAATCACGCCATCTTCGGGAACTTTAACATTTTGTCTGCCGGAACGAGAAACTGCCAACACCGCGCCACCATCATCTTCGATCATTTCGGTATGCATCAGTGGCATTTCCGCCTGGGATGCGAAAGCATTAAATCCAGAAGGCGCCTGATAAAGTTGTGTCAAATCTGCACCGCCCGACCAAAATTCGCCACCACGTCCGGTTATATTGAAATTGTTTTCAACAACCATGTCTTCGCCAACCTTGGAAACTATGCGAATATTATCGGGGTCAGCAGAATTATCTGGGCTGCCATCAAATTGCACATCAGCATCAGACCCTGGTGCCGGCCAAATTTGTTGCGCACCGACGCAATCACCGGTGCAATCAGACGCGAATGCGTATCCGCATGCGGTCGCAAAAAGCGCAAAAATAAAGAATTTTCGGAACATTATCCTTCCTTTGGATTCTAGTGTTGTGCTTATTGTAGCAATTTTTGCGAATCGCCGTCAAGACAATAGTCATAATATTGTTAGTGATTTGCGATTAAAGAAAATTGTGCTAGAATCAGTCAAAAGGATTTTACATGTATTCTGAATTTTTTTCAATCGCTGCTGCCGCAACCGGATTACTGGTGCTGATTACTAACCTGATTCTTTTTCGCAGAACCCGCGCATTGATGGAAAAGATGACATTCCAAACCGCAACCATTGCGAAAATGCAAAACACATTAAAGTCCAGATCGGCAACAAACGCTGTTGCGCAGAATGGCGAAATAATTTATCAAGACTTGCTGCAACAACTGATACCTATCACGGCGGCCGTCGGCATTTGCCCGCGCGAAACGCCCGAGCATCCATTATGGCAATGGGCCGGCGGTCTGATGGATGAATATGCGAAAAATCCGTATGTGCTGGAACAAATTCGCCAGGCAATAAAACTGGACTCGCACATAGCACGTGCGGCCGAAACATATACCGACCATGCGTCAAAGTTTTTAAGTTATCTGTCAGCGGCGGATTCAGACGGACTGCTGACCGCGACTTTTTCAGACGGGCTGCTGGGACAAACAATGACTTTATTGACCCAAGCAAGGCAGCTGGCAAATGAATGAAAAAATTATCCGAAATTCTTATTCGCGAAATTTCAGCCACGCGGGCTGAACCAGATTGGCTGACCGAATGGCGGCTGGGTGCCTTTGCTGCATGGGAAAAAATGACCGAGCCGCATTGGGCCGAAATAGAGTATGATCCAATTGATTATGACACGTTGGATTATTTTCATGCCGCAAAGCCTGTTGATAATTCAGATTTGAAAGCAACCTATGAAAAAATGGGACTGCCTGTCGAAGAACAAAACGCTTTGTTGGGCATGGCAACGGATTTGGTTATCGATTCGAAATCAGTAAATACCAGTTATACTTCTGAATTGGAAAAACTGGGTATTATCTTTCTGCCTTTTTCCGAAGCCGTCCAAAAGCATCCTGATTTGGTAAAAAAATATCTTGGCAGCGTTGTTTCGCAAACGGATAATTTTTTCGCAGCATTAAACGCCGCTGTATTTTCCGACGGGACTTTTGTTTATATTCCCAAAGATACGAAATGCCCAATTGATTTGGCCAGTTATTTCAGAATTGAAACTGCAAAAATCGGCCAATTCGAGCGCACTTTGATTATCGCCGAATCGGGCGCACAGCTTTCATATCTAGAGGGCTGCAGCGCGCCGCGCCGCCCGAATCATCAACTGCACAGCGGTGTTGTCGAAATAGTTGTTATGGATAACGCAGTTGTAAAATATGCAACCGTTCAGAATTGGGCGACCAGCATTTATAACTTTGTAACTAAACGCGGACGGGTTGGCGAAAATGCAAAATTACTTTGGACCCAGGTTGAAATCGGCAGCGGGAAAACCTGGAAATATCCATCATCAATTTTGGCAGGTGCTGGCGCGCACAGCGATTTTTACTCGCTTTCAATTACGCGCGGCACGCAACAAGCCGATACTGGAACAAAGATGATTCACATTGGGGATAACAGCAGCTCTAATATAGTATCCTATGGCGTGGCATTGGAAAAATCTGTTCAAACTTTCCGTTCGCTGGTTTCGTTCGGCCCCCAAACAAGTGGCGCAAAAAATGCCAGCAAGTGCGACAGCCGAATGATTGGTGATGACGCAATAATAAATACTTTGCCACGGATAATAATGGGCAACGGGGAAAATGACCAAAGCCACGAAGCAACCAGCGGCGCGATTGATGCGGCCGCCCTGCTTTATCTTTCGCAAAGCGGAATTGCAGAAGACGAAGCAACAGCATTAATAATCGGTGGAATGGCCGCACCCGTAATTTCGCGTCTGCCTATGGAGTTCTTGGTAGAAAGCAAACAACTGATAC
>CAZHPG010000091.1:0-3121 GCA_964534055.1 uncultured Muribaculaceae bacterium
AGCAAGCCTAGTTACTATAGGAGCGACAACCCTGGCTATTGGTACTACGGCTGCTACTGTTAGTGGTGTCGCAGCCACAGCGATTACCGCGCAACAAATAGCGATAGCTGCAAATAAATTTAAGGTTAAAAAAACATGGAGCGATTGGGAAGGTTGTGTAAATATAACAGATAATGGGAAAACCAGTACTATATCGGACTTGTTTACAACAGAGGTAGTAAGGCCTACTTTCCCGGACTTGCGTGGTGCAACTTTTGCGTTTAACGCGGGTAGCGGCAATCTATTGTTCAAAGACTCGACACTATTTACAGTGACCGCAGCGCAAAAAAACGGTATTATGCAAAGAGTTTCGTCTATAAAAGATAAAGGTGCGTGTGATTGGCATACATGGAAATTATATCTTTATCCGGTAAGGGTATTTTTGAAAGATATTGATGAAAAGGGACAATGGGTTTTTGATATGCGGGTAGAAAATGATAATGTTTTGCTGGATAAATAAGATATAAAATCATAAAAAAACCGCCCGAATGGGCGGTTTATTTTTTTGGTGCGGGCGGCGGGAATCGAACCCGCGTCTCGAGCTTGGAAGGCTTGCATTCTACCATTGGACTACGCCCGCGATAGCAAATTTTCTGGTGGGAGCGGTTGGAGTCGAACCAACTCAAGCAAAGCTAACAGATTTACAGTCTGCCCCGGCTCTCCGACTCCGGCGCGCGCCCGAAAAAAATAAAAAGACGAAAAAATGCGATTGCATTCTTTCGTCTAGATTTTGGCAGCCCCAACCGGATTCGAACCGGTGTTCTCGCCTTGAAAGGGCGGTGTCCTGGGCCTCTAGACGATGGGGCCAAAAATATGGCGGGATTGACGGGGCTCGAACCCGCGACCTTCTGCGTGACAGGCAGACGCTCTAACCAACTGAGCTACAACCCCAAATTATCAACCAATGCCCGGCAGGCAATGGATGAAGGCTCGCGCAGTTTATACTCTTATTTCATAAAAATCAAGGATTTTTTTATTATCTATAAAATCGCGACTTTGTTTTATTTTTACCTTTGTGCTATAATTGTCCGAAAGAGAATGAAAATAATAAGCAGATTTTTCGCAATCGTTTTTTGCACAGTTTTGCTGTCGCCGTGTGCCTTGCTTGCCCAGGATCCTGAACCAGCCCAGAATTTAACAGATACAAAAGCTGTGCCTGTTGCTGATGATGCCCCCGCGATTGGGGCAACTTGCGCCCAACAGGTTTTTGCGGGTGCGTTGCTGGCGGATGCTGCGTCTGTTACCGAAGATTCCGCCGAAGGCGAAATACAAACATGGATTTATAAAAATTTTCAATCATCTGAAGTAATTAAAAAGGTTTTGGACTGCCCCGAAGTTTCAGAACTGGATGAAGAAGACAATTTTGTTGTTCCACCGGTTGAATATCAATTCCCTGCGGGCCGTAAAATTGTTGTAAATTATGAAACCCAGCCAAAAATTCTGCGCCAGCGAATGTTGATTGCGGGCAAGCAACCCCTGCCCTGCAGCGGCGATGAATGTGTATCGCCACGTGTCGGTGCGCCTGGCGATACAAACGTTTGGACCAATACTGATCCCGCATGGTATGGAATTTTGGTGGTCCAGGCGGGCGCGTTGGATGCCTTTATTGGTGAAGAAAAAAATAATACGATTTCGTTGAAATATCTAGAAGACAACATCAGCAAATTTTATCCGCAAAATTATAACGAAGGCACCGCGCCTGTAACCGCAAACCCCAGTTGTACAACACGTAGCGCATTCGCTCATGATGATGATATTGTAAATCAGGCGGCGGTGCGCTCGGTCGGACTGGAATCATACGGCGACGAAAATGGTGATGGACAGAAAGATACAAATGATTATTACATTGCGGGCGATGTCAGTTTGCAATGGATTACCTGGGCCGAGGTTGCATTAGATGTTGCGATAGAGGTTGTAACAGTTGGTGGTGGAACATTTATACTTGGCGCGTCAAAAGGGATTCGTACAACCAAAGCAGCAAAAACTATCGTAGAAAGTATAAATGTTTTAAAAAACACTGACAAAGTCAAAGATTATTTAATTGCTTTTAACAAAGTCACCAAAAGCGCGGAAGAATTAAAGAATATTAATAAGGTAACTGATGCCGCAAGATGGGCTGCAAAATCTGATGAATTAAAAGATTTAGAAAAAGTAGCAAAAGAATTAGAAAAAGCAGATGATGTAAAAAAATACAAAGAAGCAGTAGGAACTTTTCGGAAATTGCAAGATTTGCGACGCGGGATGAAGGCATGGAAAATACCTCAGCGCGGGAATGTAATTGCGCGCGGATGGCGCATGGCCAAGGGGTTGCGCGCATTGAACAAGGGTGAAAAAGTAATCAGTTCGGGCAATAAAATCGCACGCGCGGGTATGAAGTCTGGAAAAATTCGTGATTGGTTATTCCAAAGCACTTTGAAAAATGCGGGCCATCTGGCAAAGATGGAACGCCAAGCGGGATTGCTGTATGGCGCGATTAAATTTGCTGGCGATATGTATGATTGGAGTGAAACCTCGACCGGTGAATTTACCAGCAATATAGAATTTAAACCTTTGGGATTATTATCTGCGGACGATCTGTCCGGCCAGGAAAATGTTGTCAATCATGGTATGTGGTTGTTGTGGGCCGGGGATTCAACGTCATCTGTGGATGATGATGCGGCATTTTTACAGGCCATGGATTTCGCCAGCAAGTTTAACCAGGATATGCAGGAAGTTCAAGACGAAGAAATCGAAAAGGGTCGCAGTTCCCGATCCCTTTGTGATGTGGATATATTTGTCGTGCGACCAATAATTAAAAACCCAGATTCAGAAAACCCGGAACTTTATTATTTGATTATGAATGATATCCCGTGGAGCGTTCGTTCCAGCGGGAAATAATACTTATTGTTTTTATAATCAATATTTCCTATAATTTTTTTGACCAAGAGGTGTCGCCATGAAAAAAATATTTGTTTTTGGATTATTGATCACCATTTGTGCATCAGCAAATGCATATACCCTTCGTTCTCAGAAAGAGTTAGGCAAAGACGATGCACGCAATCAAAATATAATTGCACAATGCACAACTCCGGATGGCAAGGTG
>CAZHPG010000092.1:0-3063 GCA_964534055.1 uncultured Muribaculaceae bacterium
CCCATTAAGTCCTACGATACTGAAGTCCAAGGACAAAAAGTCGGACGCTCTATTTATCTTGATGCCTATAAGAATGTAAAAAAAATTCCCGCGCATCAGCGCGGGTTTTTAAAATAAAAATTACGGAGTTTTTTTAATGAGCATAGAACATATAAACCCAGGTGAAAACCCGCCAAAAAGAATGACGGCAGTTATCGAAGTTCCCGAAGGCGGCCACGTTAAATATGAAATCGATAAAAGCACTGGCCTGTTACGAGTGGATAGAATTTTGCATACCCCCCTGTCCTATCCTGCGGACTATGGATATTTTCCCGGAACATTGGGTGATGACAGGGATCCTTTGGATTGCGTTGTTGTATCAAATGCATCTTTGCATCCTGGTGTTTTGATCGAGGTCCGACCAATTGGTGTTTTATTAATGGAAGACCAGGCCGGTGGCGACGAAAAAATAATCTGCGTGCCATTGGATAAAATTGATCCATTTCATACAAACACACATTTCATAGATCAATTGCCGCCTATATTAAAGGCGAAAATTGAATACTTCTTTTCGCACTATAAAGATTTGGAACCAAACAAGTGGTCAAAAATAATTGGCTGGGGCGATCGGGAACAAGCCGACAAAATCATAATGGAAAGTATTGATAGATATAATAAAGCGAAATGAAAAATTTTACAAAAACAACTCACACCAAGGTGTGTAATTAAAAAAATTGGACGCATATTTGCGCCCTTTTTTTGTATGACAATTTTGTGTGGAATCAAGTGCTGACGAAATTACCACGCCAGACTTTTTGTGGTTTTGGATTTTTTATCAATTTGTTGTGTCAATGATTGAAAAGTATCATTGGAAATAACCCGCAAAACCAGGGATTCATCTGTTCTGTCCGCTAACACCGGCATAACTTTTTGATCAGGAACGCCAGTATCACGCAATACTTGTTCTATTATCGCCAATCTTTTTGCGGCCAATTTCCGCCCGTCAAAGCTGCGCGTTGCGTGTTCAGGAATAGAAACCTGGATTGCGCGCTTTGGATTACTGACCACGATTCCAGCATATTCAGTCAACAACATATAATTATCGCGCGACAATGCCGAATCGGAATCTTGGAAACTGATTTTAATTTCCAATGGACGAATGTCGCTGCGTTCAGACAAATCTGGGGTTGAATCAAATCCTTGGATTGTTGTATTTGTTTCTTCATCGCTGGCGGTATCAAATTTATCCTCTACACGATACGCGGACAAATGTTTGTTTTCAGAAACATATGTTTTCTTGAATGCGCGCTTTAATTGCATTGGTGACAATTTAGTCAGCGGCATATCGTCTGGATTTTTATATGCAAATTCTTCTTCGACCATGGGCGATGCCTTGGTCGAACGCACAGACGCAACCGCTGCACGTGGTGCATCATCATCCATTGAAACGACCAGTTTTCGCGTTTTCGATTCAACCGCACGCGAAGTCAATGCATTGTCCGCTATGCGTTGCAATTCTGCAATTCTGCCCGCATCATAGGCCTTGGCCACGACATCATCATCAACAGATTTTTCTGCAATTTTTTCAACAACTTTTTTAGACGGACGAATCGCTACTGGAATGCGAAGTTCAACTTTATCCGACTGGGAATCCAGACTTTCTTCGGGTAATGGCGCTGTGTCATCCAGCATGGCAAATTCATCATTGCGCGGCATGCGCAGTGGTGCATCTTTCGATTGGGTCCAAAGATTTTCATTAGGACGCCGCGGTGACAAAACATCGCCCGCAGAAATTGATTTGGTTATTTTTGGCGATTCGGTTTGCGTGATTACTTCCGGTGTTTTTTGCGTTGCGAAACTGTCAACGACTGGCGCTTCGCCATACATTGCCCGCGCGGAAACAGATCGCGAAACATTGACCGACGGCAAAGCCGCACCGGCAAATGCAGAACCCGCACAAATCAAAGAAAAAACCGGTAAAATATAAATTCTTGGCCGCATCAACATCCTTCCTTGAATTTATCTTAGAACAAATTGCAAATGCGGAGCAAGTGAAAAATCACATCTTTATACATGATTTTTTATGATTATCTTTGACTGATAAATTGCTTGGCAACTTTTTTAATTCCCTTGCTTTTAAATGCTATTGTCAATATATCGCCGTCTTGCTCTATTACAACACCACTGCCCAATTCCGCATGGCTGACCAACTTGCCAACCCAGTCATCACGACGGGTATATGATGGCAAAGATTTTTTATTTTCTTTATAACTGTCTGCTGGTTTGCTATGCGGAAATTCAACAAAGTCATTTGCAATTTCATTTATAAAACGGCTGGACGGGTTATATTCTTTTTTACCAAAAATCAATCGCGACATGGCGTTCGTAATCACCACATTGCGTCGCGCGCGCGTTATCGCGACATAGGCCAGACGCCGTTCTTCTTCCATATCATCGGCTTTTTGCTGGTTAGGGAAAATCCCCTCTTCCCAGGCAGGCAAAAATACATTGTCAAATTCCAATCCTTTGGCCGCATGAATCGTCATTATTGAAACAGCATCAGATTGCTCGACAGGTTTATCACTGATTGCATCGTCAGCAACCATCAAACTTGCATTTTCCAAAAACTCGATCAGCGAATCGTATTTGACGATTGTGCCATTTATCAATTCATAAATATTTTTAATTCTGTCCTGGGCATTATCATCTTTGGAATCTTCCCACATTTTCAAGTATCCAGAATCTTGCATTAATTTCAACGCAGCATCCGTCGGGGCCATTGATTTCCAGTCAAAATCAAACGCGCGAATGAAATCGTCAGCGCCAGCCCTTTGTTTTGGCTTTAATTTAATTTCGCGCAGCGATTCGAATAATGGCTGACCGATTCGCGCAGAATTCATTTTCAACTCGATCAAAACCATATCGCCCAAACCACGACGTGGACGCCCCAGCACACGCAACAAAGATAAATCGTCAAATCTGTAAACCAGCAAACGCAAGTATGCAATCGTATCTTGGATTTCCTGACGGTCATAGAATTTTTGCGCGCCTATCAATTTATATGGAATTTGCCGCGCGATGAAT
>CAZHPG010000093.1:0-3032 GCA_964534055.1 uncultured Muribaculaceae bacterium
TGGCGTTCTTTTTCATCCTTTTTATAATCATCTGGCGAAAAAGTCGCAACGATTGCATCAACGGAATTGTAAAGTTCACTGGTATCTTCGGCAGGGCCGGATATAATCAACGGAGTGCGTGCTTCGTCAATCAAAATACTGTCTACTTCGTCAACGATTCCATAAAAGAATTGGCGTAAAACCTGTTGATCTTTGGAAAATTTCATATTGTCGCGCAAATAGTCAAAACCCAATTCCGAGTTTGTAACATAGGTAATGTCCGCGGCATACGCTTCGCGGCGTTCGTCATCGGTCATATCATGCTGAATAATTCCAACGGACAGACCCAGAAACTTGTAAATCGCACCCATCCAGTTTGCATCGCGTGCCGCCAAATAATCATTAACCGTAATCAGGTGCGCGCCTTTGCCATGCAACGCTTTCAGGTAAAGTGCCAATGTGGCAACCAATGTTTTTCCTTCACCGGTTTTCATTTCGGTAATTTGGCCATTGTTCAGAACCATTCCACCAATCAGCTGAACATTAAAATGGCGCAGTCCGATGGTGCGGATTGAAGCCTCGCGCACGGCGGCAAACGCGTCCGCCAGAATG
Source organism: uncultured Muribaculaceae bacterium (assembly GCA_964534055.1). Classification (GTDB taxonomy): domain Bacteria; phylum Pseudomonadota; class Alphaproteobacteria; order Rs-D84; family Rs-D84; genus WRCA01. Next base: position 592 of record CAZHPG010000093.1, read on the forward strand.
CTTTTTTCGGATTCACCGGCGGCCAATCTGGCGCGCAGCTGGACCGTTTGGTCGCGCAGCTGTTCATCGGTCATATCATGGTATTTTGGTTCCAAATCGTTGATCAAAGACACGATTTTATCATAAGAGCGAACGACGCGGTCATTGGCACTGCCCAGTACTTTGCGAATAATCTTCTGAAACATATTTTTTCCTTTTTGCAAGGCCGAGCATAGCCAAAAAGACCGCTGCGGTCAATAAATTTTATGGAAATCTTCCTTTGGTCATGATATAGTGTCGGTTATGGAAAATTCAATAGAAGATATAATAAAAAAGCCAACAACCAACGCGTTCAAGTTGCAGCCTGAGCAAATTGCATCCGAAGTTTTCGTGATTGCGCCAACACAAATCAATTATATCGCAGAACTTTTTGCAAATTCAGTGGCCGATGCGATGAATATGCGTGCATTTGCACCTAAAATCCGAGTATTGGCTGAAAAATCGCTTCGCGCGGCATTACAGTCTGCAAAAAAACAAGGCGTGGCTTGATTTTTTCTAAAAACTCCTTATAATGTAAGTGTCCCGCAAGGGAAGACGATGCTGAATGCTTTATGCAATAGGTTTTTTGGACTGGGGGGCGGTACCCCACATCTCCACCAATAAATTTTATGGGGATGAAATAGCTTCGACAAGGGCTGAAAGATAAAGAGTGTGTCCGGCGTGGTTGCCGCGAAAAACCGATAAAAACTGAATGGCGATAATTTCGCTGCGAACGACAATGTTCGCCTTGCAATGGCTGCCTAAATGGCATTGGAATCCGTCGGCAATTGTTGATTGATTCCGTTTCGCTTTTGCGGGGTTTGCCGGTACCTGGCACCAGAAACCGGCACTTTTTTTATTATTTATTGCGACACTTGCAAATCATTAAAAATCTTCTATATTATGAATACAATGAAAGAATTTATTTTACCCTTAAAAGATCTTGTAATTCAGCCTGGCTTGACCGTGCCGATTTATCTGGATAATCAAATCTCAGTTGCGTGTATGGATGCCGCAGTTGCCGGCAGTCGCCAGGTTATTTTGGCACCCCAGCACAAATGGAATTATCCAACCGACCCCGAAGAATTATTTAATGTTGGGACACTGGCAGATGTTATTCAGATTTTGCGTTTGCCGGACAATTCAATTCATACAATCGTCCAAACAAAGTCTGCGGTTGCTATTTCTGATATATCGGTCAAGGATGGCCTGTTTAGTGGGATCCCAGCCGAATTGCCATTTACAGATGACAGCGCGTTTGAACAAACAATTGCGCTGCGTGACAAGGTTGCAGATCAGCTGTCCGAGCTGGCATTGCCACGAAAATTCCGCATGGATAAATTAAATGCAATTATAGAAAATTATCCAATGCCTGCATTTATTGATGCTGTTATTCAGATGACCAATATGGAAACTGATGCGGCGGTTAAAATTTTGGGCGCTGGTAATTATCGCGACAGATTGGTTATGTTATTGGAACAAATCAGTATGATGTCTGAAATCGCCAAAATTGATGCATCGATCAGCAAGCGCGTGCAACAGCAATTAGAAGGCGGACAACGCAATCATGTATTGCAGGAAAAATTAAAAGCCATTCAAAAAGAGCTGGGTGAAGACAGCGAAGAAATGGATATCGAGACTTTAAAAAAGCGCATAGAAGAATCTGAAATGCCCCAAGATGCGAAAGACAAGGCACTGTCCGAATGGCGCCGTATGCGCAGCCATAACGCCATGAGCACCGAAGGTGCGGTTCTGAAAACATATTTGGATGAATTATTATCAATGCCATGGAATAAATCGGATTCGGCGCCAATTGATTTGGGAAATGCGCGTGCGGCATTGGACAGCGAACATTCCGGAATGCAACCAATCAAAGACAGAATTTTGGAACATATTGCGGTTATGCGTAAAACTGGAAATGCATCGGGCAGTATTTTATGCCTTGTTGGTGCGCCTGGTGTGGGTAAAACCAGTCTGGGACGCAGTGTGGCGCGGGCATTGGGACGTAAATACCAAAGAATTTCATTGGGCGGAGTAAGCGACGAAGCCCATTTCCGTGGTCATCGTAAAACCTATATCGGTTCGCAACCTGGGCGCATCATGGATGCGCTGAAACGTTGCGGCGTAAATAATCCGGTAATTGTTTTGGATGAAATTGATAAAATGGGACGTGATCATCGCGGCGATCCAGAAAGCGCATTGCTGGAAATTCTGGATTCAGAACAAAACAAAAGTTTTCGTGACCATTATTTGGAAGTAGATTTCAATTTAGGTAATGTAGTTTTTATTGCGACATCAAACAGCCTGAATATCTCGCCAGCATTAAAAGACAGAATGGAAATAATTGAAATCCCCGGATATTCCGAGGATGAAAAAGTCAAAATAGCACGCGAACATTTAATTGCACGCGCTGCACATGATGC
>CAZHPG010000094.1:0-2952 GCA_964534055.1 uncultured Muribaculaceae bacterium
CACAACGTCCTTGCCCGCCAGGCCTGGGACATATTGATCTGGGAATTTGATTTTTACATCGCGTTCTTCACCCTTTTTCATACCGATCAATTGATCTTCGAATCCCGGAACAAATTGTCCGCTGCCCAGTTTTAATGGAAAGTTTTCAGCAGTTCCGCCCGGAAATTGTTGCCCGTTCAAAAATCCAGCAAAGTTAATTACAACCGTGTCGCCTTTCTTTGCGCCGCTGTCGCATGCCCCAACGAAAATTGCACAAGCCATTACAATTGCACCAAATAATTTTTTCATATTTTATCCTTTTTTTGTTTTAGTTGTTATAAACGCATTTGAATCCGTATTCACGCATAGTTACACCATCATCCGTTATTTGATAATCAAAGAACGGGGTCGGGCGTAAAACATCAAATGAAGATTTGTCATAGATAATCATAAAAGATTTTGCATTTCGACCGCATACGCGTTTCATTTCGAATTCTGCAACTTTGTCCAATATATTGCGCGTATCGCTGTCCACGTCCATTCCGTTGGAGTTCTGGGCCAGACGCAGTCGCATTTCACGCATTTCGCTGGATCCCAGCAAAATCTCTATCTTGACCATGGTCCCACGATATTCTTGCCATGTAACTTCCTTGCGCGAGGTGTTCCATTTTGAATCCATTTCGGATTTTTCATTATCCATCTTTGGACGTTGGGAATCTATATCAGAATAAGGGTTTTCAGATGGAATGGCCTGGGCCGACAGTTCATTATAATATGGGGCGTTGTCGCCGCCCTGGGAAAAGTCGCGCGTATCATACGGGGTATCAGGCGATTGAGTGCAAGCACCCAGTAAAAACATCAAAGCATAAGGCATATATTTTTTCATGACGAACTCTCTTTGTTTAATTCTAACAAATTATGCTTTTTGATTCAAGCGGCGATTTGTGATAATATTAAAATATGGCAGATGTAGTTTTAGAATCTTTGATGAAACCGCTAGAGGAATTTTTCACTCCTTCCTTTGTTGAAGAAATCGCAATCAATCACGAAGGCGAGGTTTGGATGCGTTTGCATGATGCCCGGGTTCCATGGGTTGCGTATCAATCTGAAAAACTGACCAAGCAATATTTGTTGGATTTAATTCATACGGTTGCGAATGTTTATGAACTTCCGTTTGATCCGATACGCGGCATTCCCGTTGTATATGCGACTTTGCCGGGCAATCATCGTTTTTCCGCAATCGCTGGTCCCAACGTTATGTATGACGATCGCGACCTGACCGGTGGCGTTGCGTTGAATATTCGTGGCGGTGGGGTTCCGGATGCAAGCTTTGAAAATTATCATTTGAAACGTGGGGAAAAGCTGATGGTTGTAAAGCCCCGCGGCAAGAAAAAACCCGAAGATCCGTATGAACGTGTGATGGAGGCGATAAATGACGGCAGTCCGATTTTGATTTCGGGCGCAACCAGCACTGGAAAAACAACTTTCTTAAATCATATTTTAACTTTGATTGACCAGAACGCGCGGGTAATAACTGTCGAGGATGCGCGCGAAATAGAAGTTCCGCAGAAAAATCGGGTTCATTTCGTTCTTAGCCGAACCGAGCAAAGTAATAAGTTTAATTATGCGCGATTGTTGGATTTGGTTGTGCGTATGACGCCAGATGTAATTATAGGTGGTGAAATTTCGACAGATAATGCATCTGTTCTGTGGGAAATGATGGGCACTGGTCATGATCATTTTTATACGACAATTCATGCCGAATCGGCCGAGGCCGCATACGCCGCATTTGCGGACAGAATTTTGCATACTCAACCAGCATATGAACGCAGCGAATTGATTGCGGAAATGAAACATAAATTGCGTGTAGTCCAATTGTCCCGCGAAGGATCTTTGCGCGCAGTTACCGAGGTTGTTTAAAAATCAGCCATTTTGGAAATAAAAAAAAACGCGGACATCGTCCGCGTTTTATTTCAGAAGATAATCTGTCCGTTGATTCGCGCGCTCTGTGGAATTGGGCCGAATGAAGAATCAGATGAAACATAAATATCGCCATTCAAAACAAAGCTGCCGCAGAAATTCAATGTGCGGACATTGCGAATAATCAAATTACCATTGATTTTGATTCCGCAGGGCAGGGTGAATCCGCGCATGTTTTGCAGAATTAAGTTGCCATTGATTTTTGTTTGTCCGCCCAGACGGTTGCCAATTCTTTCGCCGTCGATTGTAACATCCCCATCAATTTTGGTAATGGTTGTTGGTTCGGATACTTTTCTGAATAATGGCGATGCTGGTTTGGATTTTAATGGCAGAATAATCGTGGTCTTTCTTTCTGGGACAATTATTTGCTGGCTTTCTGTTGCTGGGGTTGTGTTGTCATCGATAATTTCAACATTATCTTTTGGCATGGTCGATGTAATTTGTGGGGTCCGTGTCGCAGTTGTTTGATTGGTGCGTTTGTCGCAACGGGGTCCCAGTGTTTGTCCAATAAGGATAGAAAATAAAACAATAATCAACAACAGCATGGCCAGGTTAGAAAGGCCGGCGATATCAATGCTGCAAATCCAATTCCAAACCGCACGTGGCATGCGGACGAACAGCCAACGCAAAGCGCGAACAGCCCAGCATGGACGATCGGCAATGGTCTTGATTTCTGCATTGCGGGTAGCATAGGAAAATTCCGTGATTTTGGTTGTAGTTGTTTTCTTTTTTACCATGTTAATTCCTCTTTTGACAAAATTATAGCCGTAAAATATGTTTTGTCAAGAGATTTAACAAGTTTTGTATATCTGGTTGTTGATAGTAATTTTTATCGTGTTGATAGGGACTGAAAAAATAACCGCCTATTTGGGCGGTTATTTTTCAGAACTGAAAGTTTTTGGAATTGGTCGTTGCATCATTCCATTTTTTGCAATACTTGCTGCCAAATAATGGGTTTGCAGTTTTTTTGCAAGTTTGTGCCCGTATCGAACG
>CAZHPG010000095.1:0-2918 GCA_964534055.1 uncultured Muribaculaceae bacterium
TAAAAGTAGAAGACAAAACAATTCCAACCCCATATTCAGAACGTGGAAATTGTGTTATTGAATATATGGTTCGAGACGAATGGTTTGTTGATGCGAAAAAGTTGTCTGTTCAAGCAATGAAGGTTGCAGAAAATGGCGAACTTGGGTTTATGCCAGAACACAGAAAAAATCTTTATATGGCATGGTTGAAAGATATTCATGAATGGAGTATTTCACGTCAGTTGTGGTGGGGACATCAAATTCCAGCATGGTATGATGCCGAAGGAAATATCTATGTTGCTGAAAGTGAAGAGGGTGCAAAAAAGCAAGCGGGGAATAAAGAACTTGCCCGCGATGAATCTTGTTTAGATACTTGGTTTTCGTCTGGGCTTTGGCCTTTTTCAACTCTTGGGTGGCCTGAAAAAACACCAGAGCTGGCGAAGTATTATCCCACAGATTTATTGTGTACAGCCGCAGATATTATATTTTTCTGGGTTGCCAGAATGGTAATGATGGGTATGTATGTTATGGGCGAAGTGCCATTTAAGACAATTAATTTTCATGGATTGGTTCGTGATTCCAAGGGTCAAAAAATGTCCAAGACCAAGGGGAACGGAACTAATCCGTTGGATACTATTGAAAAATATGGTGCGGATGCACTTCGATATTGGGTTTCGACCGCGCCAATTGGCGGTGATCTAAGATATTCCGAAGACGAGGTTAAACGTGGCAGTAAATTGCTGACCAAAATTTGGAACGCTGCAAAATATGTTTTAATGAATTTGCAAGATTTTGATAAAAACTCAAAACCAACAGAAATCAAAAACAGATTTATAGAAGACAGATGGTTGCTGTCCGAATTGAACAAGACAATTGTTGAAGTGCGAAAGCATATGGATAAATATGATACATTTAATGCACGCGCGGCCATTGATTCATTCTTTTATGATGTGTTCTGTGATCAGTATTTGGAGTTTATCAAAGACAGATTTTGGACGCCTGAAAATTACAGAGCGGAATCAAAAATCGCAGCGCAATGGACGTTGTGGGAAGTTTTGCGCGAAATAATTGGTTTGTATGCGCCATTTGTGCCGTTTATTACGGAAGAGTTATATCAAAAAATATATGCTGATGAATCCAAGACCTTGCATTTAACCCAGTATCCAATGTTTCAAAAAGAGAAAGATACAGATGTATCAAAAATGGAAATCGCGCTGGATATATTAAAACGTGTTCGTGGATTGCGGACAGATTATAAACTGGGCAGCGGCGCAAAATTGGAAAAAGTAATCTTGGATTTTGAAATTCCACAGGAATTAAATGGGGTTATAAAATCTGGTGCGCGTGCTGATGCAGTTGAATTTGGCGATAAATTCGACATAGTGGTAAAACAAAATGACCAATAAATACACCGAAAATAAAATAGTAAAAACATATCAATGCGACAGGCATGGTTTTATTCGCCCAATTATTCTGATGAATTATTTGCAAGAAGTGGCCGATACCCATGCCGAGGTTCTGGGCGCAGGCCGCGCATTTTGTATTGAAAAAGGTATCGCATGGGTCGTGACGCATTACTTGGTTGATATTATCCAATTACCGCGCGAGTCGGATAATTTGGTTATTACCACCTGGCCGGCGGCACATGGCCCGTTAAAGGCGGCGCGTGATTTCCAAATTCATGGGTCAGATGGTCAATTGATGATTCGTGCCACCAGCCAATGGATTTTAATAGATATGGCCGCGCGCAGACCAATTCGATTGAACGATTATCTGCCGGCGGATTGGGTTAATGGGTCGGATCGTGCGCTGGATTTGCCATTTGATAAATTCCCAGATTTTGTGTCAAACAAAGAAGATAACAAATTTTTAATTCGTTATGATGATGTGGATATAAATCAGCATGTAAATAATGCAATTTATGCCAAATGGGCAACGGAAAGCGTGGGCTTTGATTTTCGGGATACGCATAATCTGGCGAAAATATATCTGAATTTCAAAAAAGAAATATCGTTTGATACGCCGGATGTGATTGTAGAAACGGCAATAGATGGTTTGACCAGTCGCCATAAAATAAAAACTGGCGATACCCAAAACGCCAGTGTTATTTGCCAGTGGAAGTTAAATTAAAAAAACGCGCCGTTCGGCGCGTTTTTTTATCTTTCTGCGGAAACCGCGACGCGTGCGCGTCCCTTAGCACGACGACGATTCAATACGTCACGTCCGCCCTTGGTTGCCATTTTTTCACGAAACCCGTGTGTTTTAACCCGACGGGTGGTTGATGGTTGATAAGTTCTTTTGGTTGCCATTATAAAATCCTTGTTAGTGCGGGCATTAAATCACAGCTTTTGCCGATTTGCAAGTAAAAACTGCCGATTATTTCTTTCTTTCTAATACGCCCACCCAAGTAAGAAACTCGGTAAAGATGCACCATACGAATACAATCGCAAATATAGTGCTGATTGGGCCAAGAAGAACTGCAGGATTCATGGTTAAATCAGTTTTTGTTTATTAGCCGTAATTTTCATAAGCATGCGTTTTGTGGCGTCTGTTGGAGTTTTCCCGAAAGCCTTAGTTCTGGTGCCAATAAGTGCGAAAAAATTAAAATCTTCTGTTCTGGGCGATTCTTTCAGTGCCTCAATTCCGTAAAGTTGGTAATGGATGGTTTCGCCAGTAAGGGGGTATTGTATAGTTTTCATCTCGGCGGAAGTTACCAGAAATGGGTTGCGAGTTATATTGTGTGAAAATGTTATTGTCTCGCCGACTGGGTAGACAAGCGTTTCAGGTGTTTTGTGTAATGATATCATTCTAAAATCCTTTTTCTAACGGATGGAATATAATACACAAATATATATTTGTCAAGTATAGTTGTGCAGTAGAAAAATTATAAAGAAATAACAATTATTTGTGTTGGGGTGCCATGGCATTTTTTTTAATTA
>CAZHPG010000096.1:0-2880 GCA_964534055.1 uncultured Muribaculaceae bacterium
CATTTTCTGGAATCGGTTGGTTTAATCAAGTTTGACTTTTTGGGATTGGAAACTTTGGCGATTTTGAAATACGCGGTTCACATGATAAAGCGAATTCGCGGGGTAAATCTGAATCTGGACGATATTCCACTGGAAGATGAAAAAACTTTTGAACTTTGGCGTGCGGGTAAAACTATCGGTGTGTTCCAATACGAAGCCCCGTTTGTCCAGCAAACATTGAAAAAGATGCAACCGACAGCTTTTGCAAATATTGTTGCATTGAACGCATTGAATCGCCCGGGTCCAATTGCGTATATTCCCCAGTATATTGCGCGTATGCACGGCGAAGAAGATGTTAAATATCCACATCCCGCTGCCGAAGATATATTAAAAGAAACATACGGAATCATTGTTTATCAAGAACAGGTTATGCAACTGGTGCGTGCATTGGCCGGATTTACACGCGGTGAATCTGATACCGTGCGCAAGGGTATGGGTAAAAAAATTAAAGAAGTTTTGGACAAGATGGAGTCCAAATTTTACGATGGCTGCGAACGTGAAAAAACACTTTCGCGGGCAGATGCGGAAATATTGTGGGCACAATTTTTAAAGTTCGCGGAATACGCATTTAACAAATCACACAGCGTTGCATATGCCGTTATTGCGGCGCAATGCGCATATATCAAGGCGCATTATCCGGCCGAATTTTTGGCGGCTGCGATGTCTTCGGAATTAAATGATTCTGATCAAATTGCGCTTTATATGGACGATGCGCGGACTAATTTTAACTTGGAAGTTGTGCCGCCAGATATAAATAATTCTGAATCATTATTTGTGGTGAAAGATAACAAAATTATCTTTGCGCTTGCTGCAATCAAGGGTGTGGGCAAGGTTGCAACCGATGCAATAGTGGCCGAACGAAATGAAAATGGAAAATATAAAAATCTGACTGATTTTGCAAAACGCACGGCGTCGTTTATAAACAAACGCGTATTAGAGGCATTTGCAAAGGTTGGCGCACTGGACAGTCTGGAACCTAATCGCGCAAAGATTTTCATGAACGCAGATGCGATTCTTGCCTATGCATCAAAGCAAAGACAGGGTGCGAATCTGCTGTCGTTATTTGAAAATACGGCAGGTGATGATGTATTGGAAAATCAATTAAGCAAGAATTTGATTGCAACGCCTGCGTGGAATTTTGGGGAACGGATGTCCAATGAATTAAGTGCTTTGGGATTTTACATTTCCGCGCATCCAATAGACCAATATAAAAATCTGATAAAGCGTGAAAAATTGACGACCAGCGTGTCTTTGCCGACAAAGCGCGATCGTGAAAGCATTACGATTGTCGCATCCGTGAACAGCTTTAACAAGCGGACAACCAAAACGGGAAAGTTAATGTGCAGCATCAATGCCGCGGACAGTTTTGGAAATATAGATGCCGTATGTTTTGGCGACACTGTTTCATCGGTTGCCCAGGTTTTACAAAATGAAAATATGGTTTTATTGCGGGGCAGGGTCAGTGTTCGCGATGACAACGTTTCGATGTTTGTAGATGGTGCAATTCCGTTGGCGCAGTGGATTGCAGATGTGGCAAAGAAAATCACGTTGGATGTTCCAGCGCCCGACAGATTAGCAGAAATAAAAAATATGATAGACGGATTGGGGACAGGGCAAACAAAAGTCATGCTGAATTTAACGGCAAATGGCAAAACAACCAGCCTGGCGTTGCCACGGGGTGTGCGGCTTTCCCCGACCATCGCAGATGATTTAAGCGCCCTGGGCGTCAAAGTGGTAATAGAATAAAAAAACCGCCGTTTGGCGGTTTTTTTATTTCAATTTCCCACAGCAATGCTTATATTTTAATCCCGAACCGCATGGGCATGGGGCATTGCGTTTTGATGCAACGTCATTCAATTCTGCATCGTGTTCTTCGTGTTCACGCTCGGTCGCTGCGATTGTATCCGGCGACAATTCCATACGGCAAAGATATGCCATGGACATTGATTTAAAGTTATTCATCATTGTGCGGAACAAATCGAATGCCTCACGTTTGTATTCATACAGCGGATTTTTCTGGGCATATCCACGCAGACCGATGCCTGATTGCAGCATATCCATGTCCGCCAAATGCTTGCGCCAGTTGTTATCCAATGCGCTTAACATCATTTGCTTTTGCGCGGTCTGCATCAATTCCTTGCCATAACGCTGAGTTTGATATTCATACCGATCTTGTGCCAGTTTTAACAATGCTTCAAATGCCTTTATTTCCGTAATAGTTTCATCTGCTTTCCATGCTTCCAAATCTGTTATATCCAGTCCAAATACACTTTGCATGGAATCATGAATGGCGGTCAAATTCCAATCTTCGGGACGCGCTTTTTCTGGAATGTTTGCTTCTGCAATGTTTTCAACAACGTCTGCCATAATTTCCTTTGCGAATGGGGTCAGATCATCACTGGTCATCAAATTATCGCGTTGTTTGTAAATCACCCCGCGTTGTTCGTTCATAACATTGTCATATTTCAGCAATTCTTTGCGCGATTCAAAATACCGTGCTTCCACACGCTTTTGCGCTTTTTCCAGTGCCTTGTTTATCCACGGGTGCATAATTGCCTCGCCCGATTTCAACCCCAGGCTGGTCAGCATTCCGTCCAAACGTGCCGCGCCAAAAATGCGCATTAAATCATCATCCAATGCCAAAAAGAATTTGGAATCGCCTGGATCACCTTGGCGTCCGCCACGACCACGCAACTGGTTGTCAATACGTCTGGATTCATGGCGCTCAGTTCCAATTACATATAATCCGCCAGCATCCAGAACCAGTTTTTTATTTGCTTCGATGGTTTCATAAATTTCTTTCTTTTTATTTTCAAAGTCTGGTGATTCAGGATCCAATCC
>CAZHPG010000097.1:0-2846 GCA_964534055.1 uncultured Muribaculaceae bacterium
CCGCAGATTTATCGCGGGATCGGATTGAAAAACCCGTAGCATTGGATGTTTTATCGGACGAGTTTGTTCGCGACAGCCTGATAAAAAAATTCGTGAATGAATATTTTTATATAGTGCCAGATGCTGGGGATATGGCGCGCCGCAAAAGGACTGACAGCACCCTTGCGCGAATGTCTGATCCGGCTGTATTTGATCAATGGAATGAAAAGTTTGCCGAAGATATGGAAAAATTGGCGGATCAGAATGTAATGCGTCGGGTGGTTGTAAACAGTATTGTTTTTCCCCCCAACAGCGAATACTTTCAGGTTTCTTATGACTTGATGACGTGGGATGTGGCGAATGACATCACGCGTGCGCCCATGATTCAAAAAAATAAATCAATGTCCATTCGATTGAACTTTGAAAAAGGGGTGCGTCAACAGCAAACAAATGGTGCCCGTTTTGATGTAAAAAAATATTTGGAAGACGGCGGCGATCCTGCTACAATTTTCAGATTCCGCGCATTGGAAGTAGTTGTGAAATAAGGGACGGATGATGGTTAAAAAAAGAATATTTTTGGGAAAAATAATTAAACCACTTTGGATAGTTGGTTTTGCCTTTATCATTAATTCTTCATCCCTCATTCTTTCCGCACAAGCAGAAGAAAAAGATTCATTTATTATCAATGCCGAATTGGGCGAAGATGCCAAGTTGCCAGACGCAAAAATTGCCGCGCCCGAGCCGGTTGAGTTTGATACTGCACCATTGCCGCTTAATGATGGTGCGGCCTTTTACGATGTTTCTGACTTTGATATATCCGGTGTTTATTTGGGTATGCCGTTTGAAGATGTCCAGACTTTGTTTTTCAAAAATGGCTCTTTATATACTCCATTAAAAGCGAATTCCATAATTTATACTTTGTCTGATGATTGGCGTGTCAATTTGGATTATGAATGCCGCCAACAAGGGATATTTGTCCCGGCCGAATTGGAAAAATGCATTTTATCGGCGGCGCGCAAACGTGGGCTGTTGTATCCGGCGCAACTTCGTTTGATACGCGAATCCACGGGCGAAACGATAGATATTTATTTCACCAGCAATGCAACGGATAATGTGGTCTGGCGCGTGATTTATAAAAATGATGTTAATGATGTTCCGGGCGCGGCGGAAAATTTTTCGCGTCAACGGGATAACAAGATTTTGGCTTTTTGGCAAGGGGTTGTTGATAAATATGGCCAGCCGAACAGCGGCAATGATAAATGGGCGTCCAGCGATAATTCTTTTGATCCGATGCTGACGGCATACTATGGCATGCTGGATTTAACTGACCAAGGTTTAATGGCGTCAGACGCGGCCAAGAATGTTACCGATGCGCGTGAAAATTTCCGGGCAAAACCTTATGCGTTCTAAAAATACTTATCAGGCGGGACTTTTTGCTGAATTTTTGGCACGCATGTATTTGCGCATTCATGGATTCCGGGTTCTGAAATCCAGATACATAACGGGACAACATACCAAACGCGCAGAGATAGATATAATAGCAAAGCGCGGCAATCTGGTTGCTTTTATAGAGGTCAAAAACAGACCAGATGTTCGCACAGCATTTGATGCAATCGGTCATACCCAGGCATTGCGATTGCGGCGCGCGGCAGGGACATGGATTGCAAAAAATCGCTGGCATGGTGACGCCAGATTTGATGTAATTGTTGTAACCGGCTGGCATGTTCAGTGGTTTAAAAACGGTATATAATATGAAGGCATTAACACTTTGGCAACCGTTTGCCCAGGCAATAGCATTGGGGCTGAAAAAATATGAAACCCGTCATTGGACAACGCGGCATCGTGGTCGTTTGGCGATACATTGCTCGGTAAAACCATTGGGCAAAGAATACAGAAATCTGGCGGATAAATATGAAATAACCGAAAAATTAGAATATGGGAAAATAATTGTAATTTGTGATTTGGTTGATTGTATTTTAATGACGGATGAATTTATAAAAGGACAATCACAAACAGAAAAGGATTTTGGCGATTGGCGGGTTGGGCGATACGCTTGGGAATTAAAAATTATAAAGGTTCTAAAAGAACCTGTCCCAACCAGGGGTTATCAGGGTATGTGGAATACAGATTTGTTTCCAAATCTAGAAGAACGCCCAAAATCCGAACAAATGAAGATGTGTTTTTAATGGGTAAAATAAAATTTCCATATTGATTTTTTTAGGGTATAATGCGGGTAGTCTGCGAATGCAGTTCTTAAATAAACAAGGAGAAAACAAATGAAAAAATTATTATTGTTGGGCTTTGCAGTTTTAACATTGGCTGCTTGCACCGGTTCATATAAATCTGGCAATTGCGAATATGATTTCTTGTTGCACAAAGATATCTCGATTTCCCGGGTTATTGGCAACGCGACCGGCGGATGCTAATAAAAGCATAATAAAATAAAATGCGGCGTTTGCCGCGTTTTATTTTATCACTGCTGACTTTATAAGGGACAAGTCCTCTTTGATACCATCTATTTTTAATTGCAACTGGCCAATGCCAGATTCCAAAATTGTGGTTCGGTTTTCCAGCGATGTTATTCGCGCATCAGATTTTTTAATTTCGTCGATGGCCGAAGATTGTTGCGCCGCCCACCAAATTATTCCACCGATAAAGGCCAGTAAAAACCAACTGCTGCGCAGGGTATCCATAATTCCATTTTTATCCATTTTTTCCCCGTTTGATTAAAGATTCAATTTGATGCACCAGCGCGCGCTGGGCTTCGATAGAGCGCAGTTCTGCATCGGTTGCATTTGCCCCCAAAAATCGTTCAATAGTAATGCTGCGCAGGTGCGCCAAAACATGCGCGCCATCGGCTGAACCAA
>CAZHPG010000098.1:0-2833 GCA_964534055.1 uncultured Muribaculaceae bacterium
CAATCCTGTATTGATCCACTAGGCTGAAAAATTATTATTTTCTCACAAGATCCCCCCCAAGCTTTCCCCATGGTAGGGTTTTCCCTACCGCAAACCTACACAAAAACACATCTTGTTATTTACGCTCGCCTGGCAATAATAAAAATTATCAGCTCAGCCCAAATATCATTAAATGTTTGGGACATAAACAGGTTCATGCAACAAATCGGAAACTGCCGGAACACTGTTCTCGATGCTTTTTGCGGTGGGTTGATGCGATGGATAAAGATGAATTACAAGGTGTAATCGCACACGAAATGGCGCATATTGGCAATCGCGATATTCGTTTGGACATGTTGATGATTACTGGGGTTGGCGTTACGGTTTTCGCCGCTGATATAATTTTACGCATGGCACTCAGTTCTGGCACCGGTGGCGGCGACAGTGATGATAAGAACAAAGGCAGCATGGCCGCTGTATTATTTATGGTTTGGTTGGCGTTTATGGTATTTAATTTCTTGATTTCACCATTGCTGCGTATGGCGGTATCGCGCAAGCGCGAATTCGCGGCCGATGCAACTGGGGCATTTATTACGCGTAATCCAAAGGCCTTGGCGTCCGCACTGCGCAAGATTTCAGAAGATTGTCGCGTAGAGGTTTTGGATAATCGTAAATCAATGGCTGCGGTTTGTATCGCAAATCCAATGGCACCAAAAGAATTTTTCAGCGAAGCATTTGCCACACATCCGAAAACCATTGATAGAATTGCGCGATTGGAAAATATGTAAAAAAACGCGCCATTGGCGCGTTTTTTTATTTCATCATTGGGAATAAAATTACATCGCGAAGTGTAGGCTGGTCAAAAATTATACTTGCCAGTCTGTCCACGCCAACACCGACACCAGAAATTGGTGGAAATCCATGCTCCATCGCGCGGACAAAGTCATTATCTGGATTAAATACTTCTTCGGCGCCATTGGCAATATTTGCAGCCTGTTCTTCAAATGCTTTTAATTGCTGGATTGGATTTACCAACTCGGAATAACCCTTGCATATTTCGGCGCCGCATACCAAAAGTTGAAACATATCTATTCTGCGTTCATCATCATTATTTCTGCGCGCCAATGGGACCATATACGCTGGATAGTTATACAAGAATGTAGGCTGTTGTAAATTCGGACGTATCTTCTTTTTATAAACAAAGTCCACTATTTCTGGGATAGATTTATATGGTTCCAGATCGTCCAAAGTAAACATTTTTTGTGAAACAAGCCGATTCTGCAAAGATTCCACATCTTCAAAATCCAAAATATTACATCCGAAAATTTCATTCATTTTTTCGATATAATCTAATTTTGCATAATTATTGAAATCCAGTTTTGTCCCCTGGTATTCAATGTTTAATGTTCCACGTAATTGCTTTATCAAATGCTGAATCAATGCCCAAGTAAATTCAATATTATTATTAAAATCCCAATATGCAGCATACCATTCAACCATAGTAAATTCTTGCAAGTGCATGGCGTCCATGCCTTCGTTACGAAAATCTTTCGCAACTTCGAATACGCGATCAAACCCGGCACCAATTGCCTCTTTTAAAAACAATTCCGGTGAAATGCGCAATTGGAAATCTGTATCAAGCGCATTATGATGTGTTGTAAATGGCCGTGCAGCCGCACCACTGGCAACATTTTGCAATACCGGCGTTTCAATTTCCATAAATCCATTTTCCCACATAAATTCACGCCACAGACGGGTCATTTGGAATCTGCCCAATAAAGCATTTCGTGATTCATCATTTGAAATTATATCCAAATAGCGTTGGCGATAACGGGTTTCCATATCGGTCAAACCATGGAATTTTTCAGGCAGTGGGCGCAAGGCCTTGGCCAGAATTTCATACTTTGATACCTTTATGGTCAGTTCGCCAGCGGTGGTTTGATACAATTCACCGGTAAGACCGACAAAGTCGCCCATATCAACATTGGATTTGAAAAATTTGTATTGTTCTTCGCCCAGTTCTTCACGCGACATCGAAAATTGAATTTCGCCATTGATATCATAAATACGGCCAAACATCAGTTTACCCAACCAGCGAAGCGCGATAACGCGGCCCGGAACACTTACCGCGGTTCCATCCGCCATACCCCGAATTTCGGCAATTGTAGCGGTGCGTTCAAATCTGTCCTTCCAAACAACCCCATCGCGTTCGCGAATATTATTTGTTTTCTGCAGGCGTGCTTCCAATTCGTTTGTTGATAAAGCGTTCGTCTGGTCTGGCATTTTTATTCCTTTTTTATTAAAAACGGGCACTGAAAGCGCCCGCGAATTTTTGTTTCGTGGCGCATTTTAGATAAATTTTTTTATCTGTTTTAACACATCGCAGATTATTGCAACTTTTTTCCCGAAAGTCCAGAATTTTTTACCCAAACCGGCGCATTGCATCAAAGCCCAGTCCCAGGCCAACACCGCCCAGTTTATCATTGGCGGAAATTTTGGCATTTGGGAAAATTGATTGGAAACTTTCGCGAACAAATGGAATTTCTGTGCTGCCGCCTGTTAAAATAACCAAACCTATGTCATTTATACGAACACCAGATTGTTTTATGCATTCTTGTAATAATTTGATAGTTTTGGCGATTTCTGCGGCTATCGCGCATTCAAATTCTTTGCGCGAAACCACAATTTCAAAGGGGTTTTTGAAAAATTCCATGCCCGACAATGTAATATCATTTTCTGATAATTTTATCTTTGCATCTTCAACCGATGCAAGAACCTTGTGCCCTAATTGTCTTTCCATAACTTCTGACAAGCGCCCCACTCTTTCGGGCTGGGAAGCATTTAATAAAAGGGT
>CAZHPG010000099.1:0-2805 GCA_964534055.1 uncultured Muribaculaceae bacterium
CAAAAAGTATGCGTGCAGAAGATATTAAACCAAATAGACTTGAAAAAGCTAAATGGCAAGAAAAAGGCAAAGGTTTTTTAATGAAGCTACTAACCCTGAATATCAACTCTATCCGCGCCCATATGGAAAGTTTTTTAAAAATTGCCGAAAGCGGTGAATACGATACTATCCTGGTTCAAGAACTGCGGGTCGAAGACCAGATTTTCCCACACATACTTTTTGACCATTTGGGATACAATATCAAAATTTATGGGCAAAAGGCATGGAATGGCGTTGCCGTGTTTTCTAAACATTCTATTGAAGACACCACGCGCGGTTTGCCCGGATACAGCGACATAAACGCACGTATGATTGAATGCGTTATTGACGGACGCGTTCGTATTATAAATGTTTATATGCCAAATGGCGAAAGCATAGACAGTCCAAAGTTTCCATATAAAATTGAATGGATGCAACATTTCACGAAACATATCGCACCATTACTGAACAGCGAAGAACCCGTTCTAATCGGTGGTGATTTTAATGTTGCCCTGGAAGACCGAGATGTTTGGAACCCAAAGCAAGCCCAAGGATCCAGCATTACCGCGCCAGCTGCACGCGCTATTTTAAAAGAATGGCTAAATTCAGGCTGGCAAGATTGTTATCGTAAATTTAATCCAGATACCGAAAAAGCATGGACTTGGATTGGATATCGTTTTAAAGAAGAAGGTCAGCGTCTGGACTATTGGTTGGCAAACACGGCTGCCCAGAAATTGGTTTCACATTGCGATATTGATATGCGCCCCAGAATGGATGAAAAACCAACCGACCACTGCGGATTATTTTTGCAATTTTAATTTACGACCGGCATCAAATTCGGTTAAATAAATATGAATTGTATTTTTTGGTAAAAAATCTGTCGCGATTTCGGGCCATTCTATCAATGTAATATCGTTGGCAATGGCATGCTGCAGACCAATTTCTTCCAATTCTGACTTATCGGAAATACGATATAAATCAAAATGAGAAATCCCATCATAATTTTGCACCAATGTAAATGTCGGACTGGGGACAACTGTATCATCACCGCGCAGCGTTTGAATTATTGCGCGCGCAATTTCAGATTTCCCCATCCCCAAATCACCATGCAATGCAACGACAACTGGGGCATGCAAAGTTTTTGCAAATTCCACCGCCCATTTTTTTGTTTCGCTTAAATCTTTTAAAATTATTTCCATATTTTATCCACCCGTTCTTTTAATATATTATATCTTTGCCATGTTTCTTCTTCATAAAAATCCGGTGAAATTGTTATAAAATTATCATAGTTTATTTCACAATCAAATTGATCGGCTGTAGAGTCAATAATTGTTCCATCAATAAAATTAAAAAAATGCGCAATCTTTCCAACATGGATTTTTCTTACTTCTCCACCAAAATAATCTTGAATTAACATAGCTGAAACAGAACACTGACCTGCTGATTTTGGTGTTCTATCATCATAATAACGAGATGTTTCTGCTGACCAGCATTTTGATAAAACTTTTATAAAGTCATTTATTCTTTGTTTCATTATTACTCCAACAATAATAAATCGTCTTCCATTTTTCGTATTATATCACGAATGGCGCTTGCTTCTTCAAATTCTAAATTTTCAGCATGCTTAAACATCTTTTTCCGAAGCGCTGCAATTTCTTTTTCCAGTCCTGCGCGGTCCTGGACACCACCATTTTTACTATAAACAAACTGACGCTTTTTATCCGTCTTGTCATCGCGATCGCCGACTTCGGAAAATACAGATTTGATAATTGTTTGTGGTGTAATTCCATGAAGGGTATTATACGCCATTTGTTTTTCACGACGACGCGCAGTCTCACCCATTGCAATATTCATACTGTCTGTAATTTTATCCGCATACAAAATAACATGACCACCAGAATTACGTGCCGCACGACCAATAGTCTGAATCAAAGAACGCGCGCTGCGTAAAAATCCTTCCTTGTCCGCGTCCATAATTGCAACTAACTCGCATTCAGGCACATCCAAACCTTCGCGCAGCAAATTGATTCCAACCAAAACGTCATACTTTCCCATGCGCAATTCACGCAATAATTCAATACGTTCCAATGTTTCAATGTCGCTGTGCAAATATTTTGCACGGACGCCATGTTCGTTCAAATAATCTGTTAATTGTTCGGACATTTTCTTGGTCAGCGTCGTAATCAGCACACGACCTTTGGTATTTTTAACTTCATGCAATAAATCATCAACCTGATTTTTCGTTGGACGAACTTCTACCCTTGGATCCAACAACCCGGTTGGGCGAATCACTTGTTCAACCACTATCCCACCGGCTTGCGTCAGTTCCCATTCCGCCGGAGTTGCAGAAACAAAAATTGTTTGCGGACGCATAACATCCCATTCTTCAAATTTCAACGGACGATTATCCGCGCACGAAGGAAGACGAAACCCATATTCATAAAGGCTGCGTTTTCGTGCAGCATCACCCTTGCCCATTCCGCCAATTTGCGGAACAGAAACGTGTGATTCATCAACGAATAAAATCGCGTCTTTTGGTAAATACTCGAACAGGGTCGGTGGCGGCTCGCCCGGTTTACGTCCCGAAAGATAGCGCGAATAATTTTCAATACCGCGGCAAATTCCAGTTGCCTCCATCATCTCTATATCAAAGTTTGTCCGCTCACGCAGACGTTGTTCTTCGACATACTTCATATTTTCATGAAAAAAATCTAATCGCGGCGCTAAATCTTTTTTAATTTCATTTATCGCCTGCAAAACTGTTGGCTGTGGGATCGCATAGTGAGT
>CAZHPG010000100.1:0-2783 GCA_964534055.1 uncultured Muribaculaceae bacterium
TTCTTAAACATGGCGGGATTATACAAGAAATACAACCGAAATCAAGGCGTAAGATAATATTTGACATTTGTCTTTATTAAGTATAAAATTGCTTCGCTCTGTATAGAGTATGTAAAGTTTCTGGGGTTGTAGCTCAGTTGGTAGAGCACCTGCTTTGCAAGCAGGGGGTCGTCAGTTCGAGTCTGATTGGCTCCACCAAGATTCGCAAAAGGGGGTGATTTATATGGTTAAGGTTTTAGTTCGCGATAACAACGTTGAACAGGCTTTGCGCGTATCAAAGCGTAAGTCCCAGAAAGAAGGTTTATACCGCGAAATGAAAGAACGTCAACGTTACGAAAAGCCCACTACAATGCGCAAGCGTCTGAAAGAGGAATCTGTGCGTAACGAAAAGAAACGTCAGTCCAAACAGCGTATGGTGTTTGGGTTCTAAAAAAACCGCCAATCGGCGGTTTTTTTATTTGCTTTATTTTGGTGGGCATAAGAGGACTTGAACCTCCACGGATTTCTCCACTGGAACCTAAATCCAGCGCGTCTGCCAATTTCGCCATATGCCCGAATGTTTATTTAAGTATGAACGATGCACGGATGTTTATTGAAAACTCGGCATCGGTCATCAAAAGCCCTGCGCCCGCAATGCTTTCTGCGTCTAATGATTTCATCATCATTGGTCTGGGCGCATCACCATCATTTGCGCCAATATATTCTGCGGAAATCATTTTCCCCAGATGTGCGCCTTCGCTTTGTGCGATAGTTTCCGCTTTGGCGCGCGCGTTTTGCACTGCATCGTTAATGCATGCCTGTAGCGCTGGCTTTAACTTTTCCTTGGATGCGAACATGCGCAGATTTTCTGGATATACATTTTCAATTTTTTCCGCACGCGCCATCAGCTCTTCTATATCCGTTGCATTTTTGCTGGACACATCAATACTGATGATTGTTTGAATCCCCAGCGTTTCTTGATGATCATTTTTCCATTCTGTTTTTTCGAATGATTCCCAACGGGTTGTTTGCTTTTCCAGTCCGCCAAATTGCCCCAGCATTGCTGCGACTATATTATAAGTGTTTCGCGCCATCGCCATGGAATTGGTGCCAGATGGCGCCAAAGTCTGAATACGCAAAGTTATCGCGGTTGTATCCTTTTCAATCCTGCCATTGCATTCGCCGACCACATTTATCGAACGATCATGTGTGCTTTGCGAACCCATCCATTGAAAAACAATTACACCGACCAATGCAAAAAATAAAATAATCCATGGAACGGTTTTCTTGAAGTTTTGGGTAAATACAGCCATTTTAACGCCTCTTTATAATCAGTTTAATAATTGCACAGGGGCAAGTCAAATGAATTCCAAAACGCGCTCAGTATTGCCAAGGTCTTTATAAGATTCCGCGAATGTCCAGCCATAATCTGTAAAAATTTTACGCACATCGTTTCCCTGACCTGCGCCAATTTCCAAAAAAATCCGACCGCCAGTATTCAGCCACGCACGCGCATTCTTTGCAATTGCGCGATATGCATCCAATCCATCATGGCCAGAATAAAGCGCAATCTTTGGATCATGCAATGCGCCGGCATCAACACGCGCATCGCCGGGCGCGATGTATGGGGGATTGCTGATAATAATGTCAAAGGATGAAGGATGAAGTTTAAGGTTTGAAGTAAAATCACCCCGTATAATTTTAATCCGGTCAGCCAGTCCCAAATCTTTTACATTTTTTTGTGCAACACGCAATGCCCCGCATGATTTATCAATTCCAACGCCAGACGCACCATCTAAATTTTTTATTATCGAACAAATCAAACATCCAGTCCCAGTCCCCAAATCCAAAATTCTGATACCATTTGCCTTTTGTCTTTTGCCTTTTGCCTTTAATACTGCTTCGACCATCGTTTCGGTGTCGGGTCGTGGATCCAGTGTATGCCGGTTTGTATAAAACGGTAATCCATAGAACCATTTTTCATTAATGATTTTTGCGACCGGCACGCCACGGCGCAGTTGCTGCGCTGCGCGCCAGACGGCAAAACGAAATGCCAAAGAAGATGAATTTTTCGTCTGACTCAGTTTATTTATTATGATTTTGGCCGCATGCGAGCCACCCGATTTTTGTAAAATTATGAATGCTTGATTCAAGTCCATAAAATCAGTATAATCCCTTTCATGAAAAAATTCAATCTACATAAAATAACAAAAATTTTGGTGGTTTTGGCCGGTATTTTGCTGGTCTCGGCGGCCATTCTGTATAATATAAAACCGGCGCGCAAGATTATTGTGCCCCAACCGGTAGAGACTCATGTGCGGGTCGGCGCGGGGGATACCCTGTCTAAAATTCTGTCCGAACATGGCGTAACGGGCAGCGATATCAATACGATTGCTACAATGTTGAAAAAGGATTGTGGCGTGCAAAGCCTGCGTGCAAACTCGGACGTTTTGGTTATAACAAAAAAGGACGAAAACGCAGCAGTAGATAAAATCACATTGTCCAGTGGCCCATGGAAACGGGTAGAATTATCTTGTGATGCAAATGGCAAATGGAATGCGGAAGTTGTCAGCGTAGAAAAAGATACCCGCCTGGTTCGCAGGTCTGGGAAAATACCAAGTGGCGGGGTGTTCAGCCAAACAGGTATCGAGGCTGGAATTCCAATCGCAACCGTTTATGAAATTATCAATCTGTTGGCATTTGAAATCGACTTTGAACGCGATATTCAGCCAGGCCAGGAATTCGTAGTTCTTTACGAAGAAAATATGCTGGATGGCAAGGTCGTAGATGGTGGTCGCGTTATC
>CAZHPG010000101.1:0-2728 GCA_964534055.1 uncultured Muribaculaceae bacterium
TTATTATACTTTTAACCAATTGAAACAACGGGACGTAAATTTGAAATCGAACGTTATGGGTGGAATTTTAGAAAAACCCATTTTACATGCAGATCTTATCGAATACATTCTTATAAACGAATATACTCTCCGCCCATCAATATTATTTTATTCTGAAAAAAGTCCTGAAAATACAGAGCTAAGAAACGTTTTGAAAAACATCCGAAAGAACATTGAAAATCATCCAGAAATTGAAAACGATTCAAGTTTAATTGATGTATTGAAAGATTTTGATAAATATCTACCAGAAAAACCGGATGAATTGGAAACCCGTCCAAAAAAAGCCAACGATTTTGCAACTGGCATTGGTGAAGTCACCAGTAAAAAAATAAATCCCGATCGCGAAACTTTAAAAAAAATACTTATGTCAAAATATGATGAATATTTACAAACTCTTGATACTGATACTTTGGGTAAATTGGTAATATATCGAGATTGGCAAAATGTCGATAATAATATACAAACATTTTACGAAAAAGAAAAATAATCAAAATGATTCCCCATATCTTTCCATTTTCTATTGCCTATGCTGATACTGATGCGGGTGGCATTGTTTATCACGCGCGTTATATTGAAATTGCCGAACGCGCCCGAATGAAATGGATGCTGGATTCTGCGCCAACAAATGGCGATATTGGATTTGTAATTCGTGAATTAAATGTAAAATATAAAAAACCATTGCGTTTGGGCGATAATTTTGTCGTTGAAACCCACGCAACCGATATTGGCGCCGCATCATTAAAAATAGAACAAAAGTTCGTGAAAGATGGCGAAATTTATGCTATACTTCATGGCACTGCTGCATATATTGGGGGCGACATGAAACCAAAACGAATCCCCGAAGAATATATAAAGAAAATAAAATAAAGGAAAAACACAATGCAAAATAACTTTTCATTCCTATCAATCTTTTCGCCCAGCGATCCGGTTGCTTTTTTAACATCAATTATGCTGGTCGCGGCCAGTATCGTTTCTTGGACAATCATTGTTGGAAAATTCCGCATGTGGAAAGAAACGAAAACTCGTCAAATAAAGATTTCACGCGAAGATAATTTGGATACTATTCCAGATCAGATGATTGAACCATATGATAAAAATTTGTGGTTTTTATCAATGGCTTCGGCTGTTGCCCCGTTTGTTGGATTGTTCGGAACAATTTGGGGGATTATGCATTTATTCAGCGCAATCGGCGCAAATAATTCAACCAGCCTGGCGGTTATTGCACCTGGACTGGCGGTTGCATTGGGCGAAACCGCATTGGGTTTATTTGTCGCAATCCCAGCCGCAATTTTTTATCAATACTTCAGCAAAAAGTCAGATGATTTGTATAATAAAATAGAAGCACAAGTAAAAGAATTAAAGAGAAAATAAAATGCCGCGTAAAAGAAAATCTGTTGATTCTAATTCTCTGATAGTTATGACGCCGATGATTGACGTTATGACTGTTTTGCTGGCAGTGTTTGTCGTTACCGCACCAATGCTGACCAGCGGTATTGATTTAGATTTGCCAAAGGCAGGACACAGCGCAATGTCTGGCGATGATCATGCAATACAAATTGGCGTTGATGCCAGCGGACGATACTTTGTTGGTAAAGAGCAACGTTCAAAAAAAGAAATTGTTGATCGCTTGGTCGCGATGCGCGGGGAAAATCCAAAACTGACAATCATGATTAATGGCGATAAAAGCACAAACTATGGCGCGGTTATGTCAATGATGGGCGCATTAAAAGATGCAGGTTTTCAGAAAGTTGGTCTGCGCACAAAAATTGAAAATTGAAAACTAATAAATCATTTTTTTCAGAAAACTTTTTGGTATCCGTTGCGGGGCATTTGGGTATTGTGGCAATTATGATTACTTCGTTCGCTGTGTTAAACCCAATGGATCGCGTTGTTATGGCCGACCATGTTCAGATTTATGAAATTGATCTGACGCGCGTTGAAATCAAGGGAGATGAAACGCTTGTATTTAATACCGAAGCGCCCGAGGCAAGCGCAGATGATAAACAGCAACCAAAAAAAGAAAATAAAAAGTCTGAAATAGCCGAACCATTTGGGGACGACCCAGTTTTGGAAAAAATTGCCGCATTGCCAGATGTAGTGAAAAAAACCACAACCCAACCAAATCCTGGCGCGCCAAAGGCATCAACTATTGTGCGCGTAAATCGCGAAACAACCAGCCTGAACCGAACGATGACAATTTCTGTCGTGGATGCATTGCGTGTTGCAATGACCCGTTGCTGGGTGTTTGATAAAAACTATCCAGGTATCAATAATATTCGCGCGGTCGCACATCTGTCCATGAATCAACGCGGCTTTGTCCAAAACGTTTGGTTCGAACAAGAATCCGCCGCCGCAGACAATCCGTCACTTGCATATGTTTTTGAAACAATACGTGGGGCAATAACAAATTGCCAACCATTCAACATGTTGCCCGAAAGTGAATATGAAAAATGGAAAACAATCCAGCTGACCTTTTACCCATCAAACGCCAGCGTGCAATAATAAAAATACATTTAAAAATCCGCCAAATTGGCGGATTTTTTTATCGTAAACCTTTTGCCTGGCAACAGGATTCCGCGCCTTTGCGCCAATCGGAATATCCATCGCCTGGGCTGCGCAAATCTTGCCATGGTTGCCATCCATTGCAATTTTTCTTGCCGGCGGCATTCATATTGCATTTAACATATCG
>CAZHPG010000102.1:0-2663 GCA_964534055.1 uncultured Muribaculaceae bacterium
CCCGCGGATTCAATAACCGCCCAGCCAGTATGTAAAAGCCCCGGGTCAATACCCAGAATAATCTTTGCCATATTATTCCGCTGCGGTGATTACTTTTTGAACGTCATCATTGTCGTCCAATGTATCCACCAATTTTTCCAATTTAGCATAAGTATCGTCATCCAAATCCATCGGCATATTTGGCAACCATGTAAGTTCGGCGCGTTCAGGCTCGCCCAGTTTGTCAGATAATGCCTTTTGCACCTGCATAAAGTCGTCTGGTTTGGTTTTGACGATGTAGCCATCTTCGCTGGACTCTAAATCGTCGGCGCCAGCCTCCATAATTGCCATTGTCATTTCATCTTCGTTTTTAACAACAGATAATGGGTAATAAATTACACCAGCGCGTGTGAATAAAAACGATACGCTGCCTTCTTCGCCCATATTGCCACCATTTTTGGCAAAGATACTGCGAACCTCGGGCACGGTTCTGCGCGGATTGTCGGTCATGGCCTCTACAATAATTGGCACGCTGCCGGGTCCATAGCCTTCGTATCTGACAACGGTATAATTTTCTGCGCCAGCGCCCTGGGATTTTTCAATGGCCCGCTTGATGTTATCATTCGGCATAGAATTCTTTCGCGCGTTGAATATTGCCAGACGCAGACGTGGATTATTATCTGGATTCGGATCACCCAGTTTTGCCGCCATTGTTATTTCGCGTGCCAATTTAGTAAAAAGTCCGCTGCGCGCCGCATCGGCCGCGCCCTTTTTATGCATAATATTGTGCCATTTGGAATGTCCGCTCATATTTGACCTTTTGATTATTTGTTCTATAATAACGTCAAAAGGATAACAAATGATTGGAAAATTGCAAGGAATTGTTGATTATATTGGGGACGATTTCGTTATAATTATGACCGGCGGCGTGGGGTACAAAGTATTTACGTCCGCGCGGCTGTGTATTGGGGACGTGGCCACTTTGTGGATTGAAACAATCGTCCGCGAAGATTCATTTCGTTTGTTTGGATTTGAAAGCATTACCGCCCAAGATTTATTTAATAAATTGACAGGCGTCAGTGGTGTGGGCCCCAAGGTCGCAATGAGCATACTGGGCGCGTTCAGAACAGATGTTTTGATGACCGCGATAACATGTGGCGATGCCAAAACGATAACCGCCGCCCCGGGTGTTGGTAAGAAAGTTGCCGAGAAAATTATTCTGGAACTAAAAAGCAAATGCGCGGATTTCAAAATGCAGGGCACGGGGGATTTTGAATCTGGTAATAACACATTGGGTGATTTGTTGGCTGCGCTGGAATCGCTGGGATACAGACGCACAGATGTCGCAGAAATGTCGCAAAAACTGATTCGCGAAAACCCAGATTGTGATATTGGTGCGCTGGTCAGATTGGCGCTGAAAGGGATTGGTAAATAAATGAACGATACGATTTTTGCATTATCTTCGGGGCGGGGCAAAGCGGGCGTTGCAGTTGTGCGCGTCAGCGGAAACAATTTGCAAAACATATTTAATAAAATTATAAACATTAAATCTGAAATAAAAAACCGTTATGCATATCTGACAGATTTGGTGGATGAAAATGGCGGCTTGATAGATAAAGCAATTGCGATTTATTTCCCCGCGCCAAATTCGTTTACCGGCGAAGATGTTATAGAATTTCATATTCATGGCAGCGCGGCGGTTTTACAAAAATTATTTACGACATTGACAGTATATGGTGCGCGCATGGCGCATCCTGGTGAATTTTCACGACGTGCGTTTGATAACAATAAAATGGATTTAACCGAAGCAGATGGTTTAAGCGCTTTGCTGGATGCACGCACCGATCGTCAGCGAATTTTGGCATTAAAATCTATGTCTGGTGGCGATAGTGCAAAGCTGGAAAACTGGCGCGCACAGATGGTTGAAATTTCTGCATATGCCGCCGCAATTTTGGATCATCCGTCCGATGAATTGCCGGTCAACATCAGTGAAAAGTTATTAGCGCAAACACAAAAATTACGCGCCCAGATTTCAAATGCTATTTCGCGCAGCACGGCTGTGCGCGCAATCCAGGGCGGCTTTAACATTGCAATTGTTGGTCCCGTGAATGCTGGGAAATCATCGCTGTTTAATCGCTTGGTTGGAGCGACGCGTGCAATCGTCAGTGATATTCCGGGCACCACGCGTGATGTCGTTTCTGCGGATATTGATATGGACGGATACTTGGTGCGAATTTCTGATACCGCTGGACTGCGTGAAACAAATGATGAAATTGAAAAAATCGGAATTGCGCGCGCAAACGAAGAGATTCAAAATGCAGATTTGGTTTTAAATGTTCAAATCGCAAATAGCAAATCGCAAATAGCAAATAAAGATAATGAGATTATTGTTATAAATAAATGCGATTTACTTCAGCCTTCATCCATCATCCATCATCCTTTAACTGTTTATGTTTCTACATTGACCGGGGACGGGATAGAAAATTTATTATCTTTAATAAAAGAAAAAATGCATGCAATGCTGGATGGCGCAGAATCTGATATTGCCGTGAATGAAAGAGCAAAGGCGCATTTGATTGCGGCCGAAAATGAATTATCAAACGCAGAAAAACAAATAATAAATATGGATTTGTTTGCTGAACATGTTCGCCGCGCGGCCGATGAAATCGGTCAAATACTGGGTG
>CAZHPG010000103.1:0-2655 GCA_964534055.1 uncultured Muribaculaceae bacterium
AACATTACGAATTCCTGCTTTTAATTTAATAGACATTTTTTATCCTTTTGATTTTATGCGGCCTCCAAGGGTGCCGCGCGGGAACGATTATTGATTATTTTTCTTGAAAAAGCAAGTTTTTTATTGCTATGCTGGATTCATGAAAAAATCATTATTTACAATTTGCAGTTTGCTGTTCGCCATTTGCACAAATGGCGCGAATGCGTTTTCAACCCCTGCCCGCAGCGCATACCTGATTGATATGCAATCCGGCGCGGAAATTATTTCCAAAGAAGCCGACACCCTGATGCCGCCGTCCAGCATGTTAAAGTTGATGACTTTGGCCGTCGCATTTGACGAAATTCAGGCCGAAAATCTGAAAATGGACGATAAAATTGTCGTTCCAGATGCCGCCGATTATAAAAATCCAATTTGGAACGAGGCCAGTAAAATCTGCCTTGCCGCCGGGCAAAAGATTTCTGTTCGTGACGCTATTATGGGTTTGATTGTTATGTCGGGCGGTGATGCCGGCGTAACACTGGCAACCAAAATCGCTGGCGACGAAGATGCAATGGTGCAAAAAATGACCGCCCGGGCACGCGAAATCGGTATGTCAAAATCCAGCTTTGGTAATGTTTCCGGTTTGCCCAATCCAAATAACTTGATGACCAGTCGCGAACTGGCGATATTGGCGGATTATTTGATAGAAAAACATTCCGACATGTATCCTATGTTCGCCACCAGACAATTTGAATTCAAAGAATATCAAAGTGAATGGTGCGCGCAATGGGGTCGTTCTAAAACATTAAATTATAATAAATTGCTGTTTATTATGCCGGGTGCGGACGGGCTGAAAACTGGGCATACTGCGGATGGCGGATACGGAATGGTTGCCAGTGCAAAAATTGGTGGTCGCCGTTTAATTGGTGTTATAAACGGATTCAAGGGCAAAGGACACGAAGCATTGGCCGTTGAAATGAAACGATTGTTAAATTATGGTTTTAATGAAACTGCAAACAAAGTTTTTTATAAACCAGGCGACAAGATTGTTGAAATCCCTGTTTGGTATGGACGTGAAAAAAACGTAATTGCAACCGTTGAAAAACCTGTTGCTATTACACTGCCACGCGGGACGGACACAACCGGATTGCGCGTGCTTGCGCGCTTTGAAGAGCCTCTTCCCGCACCAGTGCGCCGCGGGGACAAAATCGGCGAAATAATTGCAGAATTAAATGGCCAGGTTGTTGCGCGCGCGCCGCTGGTGGCACGCGAACGCGTTGGCAAAGTTCAGTTTATCGCCCGCATAATCAAAAACATTTCGGTGATATTCAATGGCCGTTAAAAAACAATCTTCTTATAACTTTCCCGACCCAATTGATAATTCACAATTGGTTGGGCATGAATCTGTTTTGCGTGCATTTAATGATGCCTGGGCGCATCGCGATGAATACCCACTGCACCCTGTTTGGATGTTGTCTGGGACGCGCGGCATCGGCAAGGCCACGCTGGCATACAAAATAGCAAAGCAAGTTTATGGTAATGTCGGCGACTTTTTTATTTTGGATATGGCGCACAATATCGACAAAGAAGGCAAACCCAAAACAGACGGCAAAGTTATCAGCGTTTATACTGCGCGCGCAATGATTGAAAAAATGCAATTATCGTCTATGTCGGGCGGATGGCGCGTTATCTTGATTGACAGCGTTGATGAATTAAATACGGCGGCATCAAATGCGATTCTTAAAATGTTGGAAGAGCCACCAGAAAAAACATTATTCTTGTTGATTGTTCATCAGCTTAGCAATGTTTTACCAACCATTCGTTCACGATCCCGCGTTGAAAAATTAATGCCATTGACTATTTCACAACTGCGTGATTTGTGCGCACAATTTTTACCAGGCGAAGAAATCAACACCGCTACATTAAAACTGGCCTGTGGCAGCTTTGGTAAAATTGCAAATTTGAAAATAACTGGCGGCGATGAAATTTATCAGGAATTGATTTCTGTTTTGGAAAACCCATCCGCTAATTCCATGGACATGATGCGCACAGCAAGAAAAATTGCCGCCGCGCCAGAGTTGCACGGAATTTTACTGGATGCGATTGCTTATTTTGGATTAGCGGATTTATATCCAACCGCAACCAACGATTTGGCAAACATTGCAAATGTTTATTTGGAACCAGAAATTGCAATTTTCAAAATCATGAATGATATAAAAAAATGCTTATAGACACACACTGCCACTTGGTTGATGAATATGTAAATCCTGCAGATTTGCAAGGGGTTATGGAACGTGCAAAAAATGCTGGGGTTGGTGCGATGATTGTTATTTCTGCATCTCCAACTGACCCTGAAAAAATCATTGCCCTTTGTGAACAGCATGACAATTTATATTGCTCTTTGGGAATTCACCCTGAATTCGCCGGCAAAGCAAATCCAAATTATGAACATCTGTTAAATCATCCGCGCGTTGTTACAATTGGCGAAATTGGATTAGATTATTATTATGAAAATTATGATCGTGATGCACAAATAGAATTGTTTAGAACGCAAATGGAAATTGCGAATAAACATGGTATGTCCGTGGCAATTCATTCCCGCGAAGCCGCCAAAGACACCGCCGAAATACTTTGTAACCCAGCATATTCAAATATCGGGGGCGGTGGCGCACCCGG
>CAZHPG010000104.1:0-2576 GCA_964534055.1 uncultured Muribaculaceae bacterium
CGATTGTGCGACCAATTTCGGACAATGGCACGCCAGGCGCGCAAACAGCAATCGCACTGTTTAATGCGTCCAGACAGACCTGGGATAATTTTCTTGCACGATCGGAAACATTACCAATTAAAAACATTCTGGATGCATCGGCATGAAAACCCTTGTATTCGGCCGTCAAATCAATGTTTATAATATCGCCATCTTTTAAAAATTCATCATCACGTGGTATGCCATGAACAATAATATCATTGCGACTGGTGCAACAATGTTTTGGAAACCCCTGATACCCCAGGTCTGATGATCGCGCACCGTTTTCATGCAAAAACTGGGCAACCATGCGGTCAATATCGCCGGTCGAAATTCCGGCATGAATTTGTGGGGTAATGAAATCAAAGCAACGCGCGACGATGTCGCCAGATGCGCGTAATCTTTTAAAATCTTTTGGGGCGTATACTGACGGCAACATATCTATCCAATCTTGTTCTTGATTTCGTGAATTCGTTTTAAAATTTCTTCCATAGTGGCGGCGTCTGCCTTGTCACGTGACATAATTTCATCAGCCAGAACAATGCACAGTGTCGCCAGCAGTGCGCTTTCTGGTAAAACACCGATTTTACTTTGTATGTCGCGGGCGCGGCCATCGACCATCTTGCCAATTTCGACCAGACGCATTTCCTGGCCATCTTCACAGCCCATGGCATAATTTTTGTTCAAGATTGGAATTGCAACAACGCTCATTTAAGGGCCTTTAATTCCTTTATGGATTGATCTATCAGCTGGGTCGCACGAATATTCTTTGCGCGCATGTCCGCCAGCTGGCGCGAGCAAATCGCAACCTCTAAATCAGTTTGGGTCTGGGCACCGGCCGCACTGTTGCGCAACTTGACCGCTGCGGTCTCTAATTCATCCAATTCTTTAAAGATTTGACTGGCTGTTTCCAACATAGCTTTATGGTAAGACATTTTTTTTATGCATTCAACATTAAAAATGTGTTATGATTATGCATCGTGTGGGGGGATTTATGGTAAAGAATAAAATCATTTATATTTCTGGTGGGGCGGATCTGGACAAGTCGGCCATCAAGGCGGCATTTGACGAAGTTCGCCAAACGTTGGGGTTGGATTCAGATTCGTTGCTTTTTGGCGTCCCGTTAGAGGAAGAAGAGGAATGTATTGCCCCGATTGCAGAGGAAAAACCCAAAAAAGCCCGAAAAGCAAAAATAGAAAAGCTGGAAATTGAAGAAGAAATAATACTGGAAGAACCAGTCGCAGAAGAAATGCCTGAACCCCAACAGCCCGCACGTGTTATCCCGATTTTATCGGTGCTTTCTGGCGGCATGGCAGAAACGCCTGCACAAATGTCTGTGCCGGACGATGTTTTACCCCAAGTTGTTTCTATTATGGAGATTTCAGATGTTCTGGAAGAATGCTTGCCAGACCCTGAACCCAAAACACCGCAAACAATCGAAGAAATTTTCGAAAATTTAACCCCATTGCCAGAAGAAAAAATTATAGAAAGTGCGCGCGCGGACAGCGATGATTTTCGGGATGAAAATCTGGATGACGATGCAACACTGACAAAATTGGCATCGGAATTTGTTGAAACCCAAAAAGAACAAGACCCCGAACCTGCCGCACGTAGTGGCAGAATGGGAAAATTAAAAAACATATTGCCATTCAAGAAAGCGAAAAAAGATGACGCGGGGATGCTGGGCGATTTGTTCGGATGGGCCGGTATTGCGGCGAACGAGGACGAAGTTGTCACGCCAGGTTTTTTCGCGACTCGATAATGAATGAACACAGAAACAATTCTTCGCCATCTTGAAAATTCCGGATTTCGTATAGTCGGGTCGGATGGTGCTTTTATCTGGCTGGAAGATCCAACTTGTTTTACCCGCAGTTTATCCAACTTTATTGAAATTGCATGGATTGCCATAACTGCGTTTGCGGCATTTTTGTTACTGGGCTGGGCAATTGCTTCAATTCGTGGCGCCAAAAGCGACACAGTCAAAAACATCCGAAATTTGTTTTTAATGTTTTCTGTTTTGTCCGCATCGCGTCTTGTTGTAAATGCTGTTTGGGGCGAGGACTTGATGGGCATGGGGTGCAAGGTTATTCAGGTTCCAATTTCCAATGTAAATACAATCATAAATGCCGCCAAATTAAAATTAAAGACCCAGGATGAAAATGCTTTGTTTGAAACAATCGAAATATATGATTCTGCAAACACAAGCGCCACACCCAACATCATGGGCAACATTGATATGGCCATGCCTGATGTGCCGATAAATGCCAATGGGATAGTTTCATACGGCATGAGCACGATGTATACACCCCATGGACCGGTAAGTTTTATGGGCACTGACGGACGCAAACATACCAAGACCGGTGGTTCGTCATCGTGGCGACATAATAACCCTGGAAATATCAGATGCCCACCGGTTGCATTTGGCGCGATTGCATGTGATGGGTGGCTTATATTCCCCAGCGAAGCGGCTGGTTTGTCCGGACATATTGCAAAATTGAAATCTCCGCGATATCAAAATGCCTGGCACAAGGAATGTCCGGATTTGCCACGCGGAAGCC
>CAZHPG010000105.1:0-2563 GCA_964534055.1 uncultured Muribaculaceae bacterium
CTCTGGCATTCTTGCCACTGGTTGTTTCCGCAATCTTGAACATGATTTTTCGGATAGAATCTGAAACTTCGGGCGATATAACACGTGTGCCAGACATTTCACCGACCGATCGTTTTATTATAGTTGGCTGGACATAAAATCCATTAGCAACTGCATTAACCGAAAGCAAAATATGCATGGGCGTTACGGCAATTCCGTGTCCAAATGCAACCGTCGCGCGTTCCACCGGACCCCACTTTGCCGGCATCATTGGTCTTTCTGTTCGACCAAATTCCAGATCCAGGGCCTTGTCCAAACGCAAACGTTCAAAGAATTCACGCTGGGTATTGGGCGGCAGTTCCAACGCAATTTGAACAGAACCAACGTTGCAAGAATGTAACATGATTTCCGCAACATTCAGTCGCGGCCGCGGGGGCTTGAAACTGGCCACATCACGAATTACTGCAGCGACTCGCCCGTTCTTGTCCAAAATTTTATATGGATCTTTGATATAGTATTCCTTGTCCAAACCTATACCTGTTTCTATGGCCATTGCGGTATTGAAAATCTTGAATACCGAACCCATTTCATAAACGCCGCGCATAGGATAGAACATTCGGTTGGATGCAGAATCGGATTCCAAATCTTCCGGATCAAAATCTGGCAATGATACCATTGCTATCATTTCACCAGTTCTGGAATTCATCAACATTCCCATCGCCGCATGTGCGTTATATTTCTGCATAGCGCCAGATAATTCGCGATAAAATACTTCTTGGACACGCGCATCTATCGACAAAACCAAAGGCGCCCGATTTTCGCGCAGATATTGATCGCGCGTTCTTTCAACACCCTCCAGTCCGCGACCATCACTGCTGGCAAATCCAACTATATGTGATGTCAGTCTTCGTTTTGGATATTTGCGCCACTCGGTTTCTTCTATATCCAAGCCTTCGATTTTTGCGGCCTTGACCATTTCTCGTTCCGATTCGGTTGCGAATTTTTTCAGATAAATAAATTTTCTTTCTGAATGAATCATGGACAATGCATCCGACACAGAAATTTCCGGAATCATGGTATGAATGCTGGCAGCAGCAAAATCAAAATCTTGAATTTTTCCAGGACGCAAAGTGATATGACCAGAAATTATATTTTTTGCCAGAATTTCACCATTTCTATCCACAATATCTGCGCGGCCCGATGACCATGAACCCTGACCAACACCTATGCGGGCGCGATCAGTGCCATGTATTCCCAACAATAAAGTCCTGGAAATAAAAATAATAAATGCTGTAACGAAAACAAAATAAACAATACGCAAACGGGCGCTGCCCACCCCAGCCTTACCGACACCGCGGCCCCTGTTTTGTAAAATGTCCCGACCTACTTCAAACATCAGATTTTTCCATTTCACGCATAGGAATATCGGTTGCGTTTATATTTTTCTTGAACCCAATAGATTCAAAACGTGGATACAACGTGGATGTAACGTTGCGCAAAACTTCGGGTCGAACCAACCCGGAAAGACGGGCTTGGGCTTCGGCTGTTTCTTGCTGAACACGGACGATTCCTGCATTTGTTCTGGATCTTTCGCGGCTTTGCGCGCGATAAAACACTTGCAACATTATGCCGATGAAAAACATGGCGGCAACCATGCCTATCCCCAGTCTGAAAATCTTTTCATCATCTTTCATACCACCCCACCCGCATAGTAATTATGATTTAATAAGTATAGCATAAAAGTAACCAGTCGATAATTACTAATTACCGATTGTTTTAATTATTCCGTCCAGACCGGCCAACCGGCCTGCCCCCAGGTTTATATTTAATGATTCAAATTCTGTGCGTATATCTTTGATCCCATCATTAGCCATGGAAATACAAATTGCGATAATTCCACGCACCATCGCCGAATCGGCCTGGCCATAAAATATCCCGCCTGATTTGCAAATTGCCGCATGGGACGCACAACCAGAAATTTCTGTGCAATCGGCATCACTGGGAATATCTGCCAATTCTCGACCCAGATCAATAACCAATTCCAGCCGCAAAACTGGATCATCCAGTTTATCGAAAAGATTTTTTATTTCGTTGTATTTCATTTTGATTACCACCCCATCTCTGTCAGATCTAATTCCAGACGTGCGCTTTCGGACATTTTGGAAATATCCCATGGCGGATCCCAAACCAATTCTACATCAACGCCACTTACCCCCGGCAATGAAGATATAGCGTATCTTACCATCTGTAAAATTTCTTCGGACATTGGGCAAGTCGGGGAAGTCATCGTCATCTTTATAGATACCAAGGGAAGTTTATTATCGCTTATATCTATATCATAAATCAAACCCAGATCCCAAACATTGACCGGAATTTCAGGGTCAAAGACCTGTTTCAATGCTGAAATTATTTGTTCTTTATTAATCACTTTATAACTTTTTTTATTATTTCTGCGACTTGCTGTATCTCTGCCATGGTATTCCATGGACCAATTGAAATACGAATAGTTCCATCCAACCCAATTCGCTGATGCAGCCATGATGCGCACATATTTCCAACACGCAAACATACCCCATGCGCACCC
>CAZHPG010000106.1:0-2527 GCA_964534055.1 uncultured Muribaculaceae bacterium
CCCATCATGCGTTTGACCGCATTGAATACCAATTTTTCCGGCTTTTCTTCGCGCATTTGACCCAATGTGCGTTCCTTGATTCCACCGGTCCAACCAGTGTGCCAATAGAATTTTTCGCCTGCGGCTTTATTGCCAGACAAAGCGACTTTGTCTGCATTGATAATAATGACATAATCACCACAATCCATATTGGGTGTAAATGTCGGTTTGTTTTTTCCGCGTAAAAGCGTAGCAGTATATGCCGCCAAGCGCCCAAGCGTAACATTTGTGGCATCAATCAGATACCAGTTCGCTTGCAACTCGCTCGCTTTCAGCGATTTAGTTGATTTTGTTAATTGCATTGTTTAACCTTTTATTAAAAAGCGAGGCAATTATGCCCCGCAACCGCCCAAAAGTCAAGAAAAATAAGTATGGTATTATGATACCCTATAATCTAAAAATATTGATTTCATAAAATTCACATGCTATATTATTTCGCAGTGGAGAAATTGAGAGAATACAAAATATTGGAATTCTATAATGAACCTTGTTAAAGATTTAAATTATTTAGAAAACTTACCCGCTGAAAATTTAGCAAAAAAACAAAATATCATCAGCCTTGTTGTGGCTTTTGATAAATATTTTTCGGAAGTTTCGAATGGGACATTATGGGAAGGTTATTCCCCCCAAGTTCATCAATGCATAAATAATATCGAAAAATGGAAAGGGAAAAATGCAAAATCAATAATACGTATAATTGAAAATGTAAAGAGTGCTATTATTGAACCAGATGGTTCTATACCTGAATATTTTTTATTAAAAGACAACATTAGCCACAGCGCAAGTATAAATGAACCGAATCTTAACGAGCTTTGTGTTTTCGGTCAGGGTGAAAAAGTTGGGAAACTTATAAATCCAATATTACCAACAAACAAGCCCCAAGGCACAGCGACAAAATATATTTGTCTTTTTAATAGAATCCAAAATTATTATAAATTATCAAAATAAAAACCGCGCGATGCGCGGTTTTTTAAATCATTTTTTACTTACTCAAAATAATTCAAACCCATGGCTTTTTTAACGCGCGATGTGGTTGCCGCCGCAACCGCACGCGCCCGGATTGTTCCAGTGCGTAACATTTCCATTACCGCTGCGGGGTCTTTTGCGAATTCTTCGCGTCGCGCACGAATTGGTGCCAATGTCGTTTGCAAAACATCATTCAGGAATTTTTTAACCCGAACATCGCCCAAACCGCCGCGTTCATAATGCGCCGCCAATTCAGCATAGTTTTTATATTCTGGTAAAAATTCCCCGAAATGTTCCGGCTTTGCAAATACAGACAGATAGATAAATACGGGATTATTTTTTGTATGCCCTGGGTCTTCTACCCTTAAATGTTTTGGGTCGGTGAACATAGTTTTAACCTTGGCCGCGATTTCATCCGCGCTGTCTTTTAAATGAATAGCATTATTCAGCGATTTCCCCATTTTTGAATTGCCATCAATTCCCGGCAACCGCGCAGCAGCAGCCAAATCTGGAATTAATCCTTTTGGCATTGTCAGGGTTTCGCCGTATAAAGAGTTAAATTTTTGCACGATTTCCTGGGTTTGCTCTATTACTGGCAATTGGTCTTCACCGCATGGAACAATACTGGCATTAAATGCAGTAATATCCGCCGCCTGGGAAATTGGATAAGTTAAAAATCCAACAGGTACTGATGTACCAAATTTTTCACGATTATTTGCAATTTCCGTTTTGACGGTTGGGTTACGTTGCAAACGCGCCAACGTCACCAAATTCATATAATAGAATGTAAGCTCGGTCAATTCAGCAATTTCAGACTGAATGAATATGGTTGACTTAGTCGGATCAATCCCAACCGCCAGATAATCCAGAGCAACCTGTAAAACATTTTCGTGAACTTTCTGTGGATTGTCGGCGTTGTCGGTCAAAGCCTGGGCATCGGCAATCATTATAAAAGTTTCGTATTTTCCGCTATTTTGCATTTCCACACGACGAAGCAAAGAACCCACATAGTGGCCTATGTGCAAATTTCCCGTTGGTCGGTCGCCGGTTAAGATAATATCTTTGGACATTGTTATAACTCCATTTTAACAAATGTTAGATTAATTGATTGAAAAATAAAAGCGCAAATTTATGGCGCAAAAGGAAAGTCAGGCGGCAAAGCGCCATGAAAAACTGCTGTAAAGATTAAATATTATTTTAATCATTTTTTTATTATTGGTGGTCTTGGTGGGACTCGAACCCACACGATCGCAATGATCAAAGGATTTTAAGTCCTCAGCGTCTACCATTCCGCCACAAGACCAGATCCACCATAATTTTAAAATTATAACCATGTGTAACAAGGTTTTCAAGGCTTTAATTATTGGTGGAGCTGATGAGATTCGAACTCACGACCTCTGCATTGCGAACGCAGCGCTCTACCAACTGAGCTACAACCCCAAAAGCATTTCCCGCCTGGGCGAGAATTTTGGTGCGGATAAGAAGACTCGAACTTCCAAGGGTTGCCCCACTAGTACCTGAA
>CAZHPG010000107.1:0-2519 GCA_964534055.1 uncultured Muribaculaceae bacterium
GTGTCGCAATCAGCGTTCGCATCCAGTGCGTATTTTTGCACAATGCTGCGGCGCGAATCTGCAACTGGGCGGCGCAATGTTGAATATGGGTCCCCGCTGGTGCTGGAATATCCAAAGCAAGAAGCCGTACTGGTAGTAGTGGATGATGAACCTGGCACAACAAAATTCAAATCCGATCCATCATTATTCACAGTTATCGTATTGTTATAATTATATGGACCAGTTGTTCCGTTGTTGCTTCCGCACGCTTCATAAATTCCATTAAAGCACGAATTCAAAACACGATTGCAAACATTATTATGTGCATACTGGAACAAGTTATATCCCCACAACTGGGCCAAAGTATCCGGCGCAGTTTGGGTTGTGCTGAATAAATCGGATGTCCCGTCTAATTCACCAACGATATCGCTGACATTCATATACGAAGACCATAAACTGCTGTTATCGTCTGTTGTGATAACATTGACTTCGTTAATTGTGCTGGCATACGTTTCCAAATTAGATAATATATCAGAATCCGCACCATTTAAAATATTCATCCAATCAGTGCCTAAACCAATGTCTTCACTGGTGCAGTATTCTGCAACGAATGACGGAGGTCCCGCATAGCTTGTGCAGTTGGTTGTACCCGCCAACATTGTATGGCTTTCGCACCAATCATCTGTTGTTCCCGCGGTTTTGGCATCACGCCAAGAAACGCAGTTCAGAACTTTTTCTGATTCAGTCAAAGTAAATGCATCGGTTACATCTTTGCCTTTGGTTAAAATCAACAAAGATAATTGACCCGAAACCTTTAACAAATCTTCTTTGGCTGTTTGTAATTGTGCTTCTACATTTGCAAAAGTTTTTACGCGGCCGGCGCATGCGCAGCGGCGCTGTCCAGGATTACGCGCGGTGCAAATTTCATCCATACAGGTGTAATAAGATTCAATACAGTTGCTGTATGCATCCGCCGATATCAAACCAGTTGTAGGATCAACGATATTAGAATATGTCCCGGTGTAAAGTTTATTGGCAAGTGTTGTGGTTGCAGCGCTGCTGCCGCGAATTGCGCTGCCGGTCAGTGAAACCCTGGCGGTATTTGGCATAACGCCCGTGCGGGAACGAACCGTGCGGGCACTTGCGCGCGCACTGGTGCCACGTGAAATTACATTTTGCGCCGATGCGGCGGTTGCCCGCGCGCCAACGCTTCTGGATGACACACTACGCGAAGCCGATTGTTTTGTGCCAGTCTTTACTGCTGCGGTTGCGCCAGGGGCCACGCGACCACTACGCTGACCCGCTATACGCGGAGACTGTGTTGTGCCCGTCGTCGCAACAGGTGCAATCTGACCATATCCAGCAAGCGGATCGGCCGCGGCAGGCAGCGCAAGAACTGCGCAAACTGCGAATGTAAAATACGCTAAAAACCGGCTTTTCATAAAAAACCCCTTCTCTACTTTTATTTAATTATATCACATCAATGGGATTTGTTAAAGGGAGAATTTACATTGTTCAATGTATATTTTTTTATCTCTTCTTTATATTTTTGGAATGTTGGACATACGGCTTGATTACATGTGATGCCCCAAAACATACAAGTTTCACACGGATTCTTTGGCGGCAAAATGTGTATGTCGCAGTCTGGCAAGTTAAATTGTGAATTATCTTGAACCATGCATAAAATTATATCTGAAAAAACATGACATTGCGATAGGAATAGCATCGGATTAAAGCAATAAAAAAACCGCCCATAAAGGGCGTTGATTTTTTATAAAAATTGTTTTTTTAAATTATCTTCCAGAACATTGCTTTATTCTTTTTCTGGCGTCAATATAAAACTTATAATCCATATTATCACCGCATGCGGACCAAAAAGCTTCTTTTGCATTTTGAAATTGCTTGTTTATTTTTTCATCATCACATGGCTTTAATGGTATAAATGACAACAAAGCGATATGCAATCTTCTTTTCGCATTACCGGCGTTCCAAAAATTCTTATGCCGAAAAATATTTTTTAAAATTATTTTTGAAATTTCTTTATTCATGACAATTCTCTATGTTTTTATACATGCCTAAGTATATTACACTATTTATATTTGTCAATGTTTGTTTTGATACAAAAAAACCGCCCAAATGGGCGGCAGTTTAATTATATTCTATTAAAATTTTACACTATTCCTTATTTTTCCATCGGGCATTTTATACATCAATTTACCATCAATAACGAATGGATTTGGAACGCCTTTTTTTACCGCTTGGTCTATGGACTTACGCACACCGCGATTAGCCAATCGCATGATCTTAGCGGTCAATTCGTAATCTTTCTTATCCATTTCTTAAACCCTTTTTGAACTTTTTATATAAATCTTCGTTTAATATTTCTTGGACCTTTTTATTCCCGGCCGCAATTAATTCGTAATTATCGTCGCCATTATAAAACAGCTTCCAGCTATTTGCAAGTCTTGATGCCGCCCAAAAATTATCAATACTTTTATAAAATCTTCGAATAACATCCGCATCCGGAACATGGTGTCCAC
>CAZHPG010000108.1:0-2447 GCA_964534055.1 uncultured Muribaculaceae bacterium
TCGGCCGCGGCAAATTTTGTTGGTCCAGACACAACATCACGGACTATTTCGGATATTTCATCGTCGCTCATTTTTACATCTGGCGCAGGCTCAACCACAATAACAATTTCGCCCCGCCAATCATCACGGCTTTTTAATTCTGATGGATACCCAATAATCGTTTCTTCGTGAATTTTTGTAATTTCACGAACAACCGCAACGCGGCGTTCTGGCATTATGCGTGCTATAATCGCCAGTGTTTCTTGTGTTCTATTCGGGCTTTCATAATAAATCAACGTATGCCGCATTTTATTATCTTCGTGTAAATGCTTTTCATCTTTGAAAAAACCACAGAAAGTAAATTTATCAGTTGGAAATCCAGAAAGCGCCAGCGCACTGACCGCCGCGACCGGCCCTGGGATAACAAATACGGGCAAGCCCTGCTCTCGGCATAAACGAACCAATCGAAAGCCAGGATCACTGATTGTTGGCATACCAGAATCTGAAACTATCGCAATTGCAGCACCTGGAACCATACCCGCCAGAATTGGTGCGCCATCAACGCTGCGTCGCCCTGCAATCATATCAGCGATTTTTTCGGCCATTTCACGTTCATTATGATCATGAATTGCAATTCGCCGCGTTTTAATATCAAAGTGAGATGCCAGCTTGCCAAAAACCCTGGTATCCTCTGCAGCAATTAAATTGACGTCGCGCAAGATTTCGATGGCTCGCGGCGTCATGTCGCCCAAATTGCCAATGGGGGTTCCGACAATGTAAAGACCTGATTGCATTTCGGCTCCTTTTGTTTTATTATTGCATTGAAATCAGGACTTTTCAATGTTTATTAAACAAATAAAAAATACTTTTTATCTTTGTTGTGTGCTGGGCGCGTTATGCTCTTGCACCGGCACAATCCCGATGCAAGTCGGCGATGCGACGGACCTTGATTCGCCCAGCGACAGCATGGGCGGGCCGAAAACAATCGCGGTTTTACTGCCCGAATCGGAAATGGGGGAATCTGTTAAAACCAGTATACAAATGGCATTATTACAAAGACGTGCCGATGATATAAATATCCGATTCATGGATTTATCTGGTTCACGTGAAACCAAGGAAATGCAAATTGATGCCGCATTAAGCGCGCGACCAGATTTAATCATTGGCCCAATTTTTGCCGAAGATGTTGATTTGCTACGCAGTTCAAAACCATCTGATACAGCAGTGCTTTCTTTCACATCGGACGCCAGCGCACTGGGAAATGGAATTATGACCATGTCGCTGATTCCAACACAAAGTGTCGAGGCAATTGTGCGTCAAATTGCAAACGAAGAAAGAAAGGAAATTATGATTCTGGCGCCTGATAATGCATCTGGTTATATCATGGGCAACGCAGCGCTGGATTCTGCGCGGGTTTATGGATTGCGCACAGCCGGATTTTACTATTACACACCTGGCGATATGGACAGCATGAAGCGCGCAGCCGAAAACGCGACAATGTTTAACGCGCGCGGCGATGCGAATACACGCGCCCAAGAAATTCTTGCCGACATTCTATTAAAACACAACGTTTCCGGAGCAGACAGAAATTTGGTTGCAAGCCAATTAGAAGATCGTAATAAAGCCGACACAATCGGCGATGTTCCGTTTGACGCGGTTTTATTCCTGGGCAACGCGCCGGATTCCAAGGCGCTGGGGTCATTTATGCGTTATTTTGATGCACCCGCCAGAAAGGTAAAATTCTTTGGCACCGCGATGTGGGACAACGATGTTATGTTTCGCGACATGACAATGAGTGGCGCCAGCTTTGCAACCCTGCCTGCTATTTCACCAGAATTTGCAAACGCATACAGATCTGTTGCTGATAAAGAACCTGAAAGAATCAGCTCTATGGGCTATGACGCCGCAATGTTGGCTGTGCGGGCATTACATGCGCAGCGCAGCGCATCTGAATTCTTGGTTGATCCATCGGGATTTCGCGGAT
Organism: uncultured Muribaculaceae bacterium; assembly: GCA_964534055.1. Taxonomy (GTDB): domain Bacteria; phylum Pseudomonadota; class Alphaproteobacteria; order Rs-D84; family Rs-D84; genus WRCA01. Next base: position 1,964 of record CAZHPG010000108.1, read on the forward strand.
TAGATGGTTTGATTAGATTGCAACCTGACGGCATGTCACAAAGAGCGTTGCAAATTATGACCTTGGACGGCAGCGGAACATCAAAGATTTCCGAAATGGCGGCAAATAATTTTATAAACCCATTGTATCAAACCAGCGGACAAAACAGCACACGCCATTCCGAGATAAAGATTTCGACAGGAATAAATCCAATGGATTATTTACGCATTCCAGACGAATTTCGCGGCAAATATAAATCAAATACTTATTATCAAAATCAGGATACTTTTGAACAACCCGAAACTAAAAGTGAAGAAATTATTGTTTTACCCGAAGACAGTTCGGAACCTGTTTTGGCTGATCCAGACTTTCAACCCATGGAACTGGATTCCGTCAGCAGAACTTTGGTGGACGAGGTCAAAGTAAGATAATGCAAAATTTACAAGAAACTTCATATAAAGGGATTTTAGAAATAAAATTTCCTGATAATAAAAACGTCAGCATG
>CAZHPG010000109.1:0-2413 GCA_964534055.1 uncultured Muribaculaceae bacterium
ACCGGTAAAACCCAGGGCGTTGTGTTGCCAACAATTTTTGAATGCAATACGGTTTCAATGATTATCAACGACCCAAAGCCGGAATTAAAGCAGCAATCATCCGCATACCGCGCGCAGAATGTTGGACCAGTGTTTATTATGAATTGGGCGGGGCAAGACGACCCAATGGCGGGCATTCATTATCCATCGTGGAATCCGCTGTCCCCCAGCCATGTTCCGTTTATTTCAGAAGAGCGCGATCTGTATATTGATTCAATTTGTGCAACATTGATTGCGGACAAGACCAGTTCTTCGGCCGATCCGCACTGGACTATTTCCGGTCGCGCCGCCCTGTCGGGACTGATAAACTTTATGGTATCAAAAATTGACAAGGCCAAAGCAGACGAGTATTTTTACGCACGCTTGCAAGCGGGCACATTTGATTCCGAAGATGCAGCATTGCTGGGTGAATATTACACAATGATGAATGATCCGAATGCGGATGCGGCGCGCTATGCATTGGCAAATGGTCAGTTAAACGCTATGAATTACGTGCATGTTGGAACATGGGCGATGATTCCGGACGATTGGATTGGTCATGAAGCATCAATGTCCATGATTCTTGATTGGCTGAATAAAAGTCAGGTGCGTATTGCAGAAGAATTGGAAAATCGCCGCAAGCAAGGCGATCAGATGGTTATGATGGCCGATCCGATGAAGGATTTATTCCAAAGTGCTGTGAACGAGGCATTGCAATATGGATATTCGCACCGCGCTGTTTTGGAATTGACGCAATTGGCAAATACGCCGGATAAAGAACGTGGTTCTATTATTTCAACTGTTTTGGCGGGGCTTTCTATCTTCCGAAATGCGGCCGTGCGAAATCGCACCAGCCACAGCGATTTCCACTTCAGCGATTTGCGCGGAATGATTGATCCGCGGGATGGCAAGGTAAAACCAGTAACTGTTTATCTTTCTATCAATCAGGTAGATGCCGAAGCATTAAATCCGATAACCGCAATCTTTATTGAATTGATGTCCAGGTTCTTGATTGCAAATGCCCCAGATGGCGAGCATGCAGGTCAAAAATTGGGTCCATACTCTGTATTATTTGTCTTGGACGAAATGCCAAAAATGCAAAAGATGCAGGCGATTATTCAGGGACCAGATATTGGTCGTGGACAGAAAGTCTCATATTTGATTATTGGTCAGGATATTCACCAAATCCAGGAAAAATACGGCGCAGATGCGGCAGCAACAATTATATCAACGACTGCTGCTAAAATCGTATTCCGTCAAAACGATCCAGATACCGCAAAGCGATTCAGTGAAATGATGGGCGAAAAGGTAGAGGTTAAAAAGACCAAAGGTGAAGACGGCAAAGAAACAGATACTACGGAAAGAAAACCGCTGTATAGTTTTATGGATATTTTGAAATTGGATGCGAAAAAACAATTGGTTATATTCCAGGGACATTATAATCGTCCGATCGAGGCCGATTACAGCCCTGCATACGCAGACGAAAGATTACAGCAATTCAGAAAAATGGGCGAATGTCCGCCATTGCCAGAATTCTTGGTTGCCACCCATCACGCTGCTATGCGATATCGCGGAACCCCGCGTCAATATGATCCAATGACAAAAACCACCAAGGATGTTGCGGCGTGAAAATGCGCCTTGCAAAATTCATTGCCGATTCTGGAATCGCAAGCAGGCGCGAAGCAGAAAAACTGATTGTAGATGGCACCGTTTTTGTGAATGGTGAAAAAATCATAACCCCTGTATTTTTTGTAAATGGTGATGAAAAAATAATCGTAAATGGCAAAAAAATTTCGCCATTCGCCTCACGCCTGACGTCTGACGCTTCACGGCTTTATCTTTTTCACAAACCGATAAATACAATTACGTCAAGCAGTGACCCCCAGGGGCGCACAACCATTTATGATGTTTTGCCAAAAAAATATGAAAATTTGAAATACATTGGACGATTGGATTATAAAACCACCGGGCTTTTGTTGATGACCAATGACGGGGAATTGGCGCGAAAAATGACATTGCCAAGTAATGGGTTAAAACGCGTTTATATTGCGCATCTGCACCCGAAAAATTTTGCAGAAATAAAATCGCCGGCGCGGGCAAAAGCATTGCGTGGATTTTTATCGCCATTAAATTCTGACGATACAATTTTTGATGCGCTTCGTCGTGGCGCGACCATAGATGGGATCAAGTATGAATCAATGGATATCCATGTTTTGACGCGGTATCCATTAAGTATTCAAATTACACTGACCGAGGGCAAGAAAAACGAAATTCGCATAGCAATGGATTGGTTGGGTTTTATGGTGAAAAAATTGCATCGAATTTCTTATGGTGAATATGAACTGGGCGATTTAAAACCTGGTGAAATAAAAGAATCACCAAACAAAATTATTCT
>CAZHPG010000110.1:0-2368 GCA_964534055.1 uncultured Muribaculaceae bacterium
CAAGGCCGCCAAGGTAATTGCCCATGGTTTGACACCTATTATATGTGTCGGCGAAAGTTTGCAGGATAAACAGGCGGAAAAAACTTTGCAGGTTATCGAAGAACAGGTTAAAAATTCAACCATCGGCCTTCAACCATTATCCTTTATCATTGCATACGAACCGGTGTGGGCCATAGGCACAGGACTGGTTCCGACCAATGAAGATATAGCCATTGTGCATGCACGAATTGCCGCATTGACACCAGCACCGATATTATATGGAGGCTCGGTAAATAAAGGCAATGCAGCCCAAATAATGTCTATTGAAAATGTTGCTGGGGTTTTGGTCGGGGGGGCGTCCTTGAAACCGGACGAGTTTGTTCCTATAATAATGTCGTGATAATTAAAGTATAAGGTATAGATATGAGCGATATAAAAGATAAAGACATTATGCCAGACGTTTCTGATGAAGAAGCAGCGCCACAAAATAATGACGAAGTTGATGTCGTTGGGGAATTGCAATCCCAGTTGGATAAACTGAACGACAAGTATTTGCGCGCATTGGCAGAATTGGAAAATACCCGCCGCCGTGCGGCCATGGACGCCAATGCTGCCGGACGTGCGCGTTCGATTGCGGTTGCGGAAAATTTTCTTCCGCTGATTGATGCGATTGCCGTTGCGCTGGGGCATAATCCGGAAAATAAAGATTTTATTTCTTTTATGATGGCAGCCGATGGCGCGCTAAATGCCGCAGGAATAAAAAAAATAGATTCGGTTGGGCAATCTTTGAACCCAATGCTGCATAATGCAATTCAGACCGAAGAATCTGACAGCCCAAGTGGCACTGTAATTCGTGAATTGCAATCTGGTTATACATTTGGCGACGCCATTCTGCGACCCGCGATGGTAATTGTTGCGAAATAAATATAAAGTTTTAAATCCGGCGAAAGCCGGATTTTTTAATTATAAAAGATGTATGATAAATATTGAACGAATGATTATTTTTTATGCTTTACTTGTTTTTTATTTTTTTACTATAATGCGCGCAAGAGAGAATTTTATGAATTTTTTTAAGCGGTTTTTATATCTATGCCTTATGCCTTGTGCCCTATGCTTTGTGTCTGCGGCACATGCCGATTTTTCAACGGCGGCAAAGCTGTTGACCGCGGCACGGGCCGGTGACACGCGGACGGTTGAAACGCTTGTGCGTTCTGGCGCAGATATAAACTATGTTGATAATACAGGGCTGTCAATCGTATGCACCGCGATTAAAAACAAGGATAATACCGCTGCCCAAATTTTGCAGGCCTATGGCGCGGACGCATCAAATTGCGACAGACAGATAAAAAAATATAATCAAAAGTATGGTGTTAACAAAAAAACCAACGGATTTTTCAGCGGACTTTCAACCCCACAAAATATGATATTGATGGTTGGTGGTGCTGCGGCAGCGGTTGGCGGTGTGGTTTTATTGTCGTCAATGTCGTCCAGCGGCGATAGCAATCCAGGGGGTGGAAATTCTGGCGATGGGCACGGGGGGACTGATGACCCAGACACGCCAACAACTACGACGGCTTGGGCGCCGGGTGCATTGCCCCAGGGTCCCAGTGGAACTAATTATAATCTTAACATTTACAGCACTGCGGCGAACCATCCATACAGCGATGATTTTACTTTTATGTCTGCTGATGGGAAACAAAATTATTTATTATTAATGCGTGGATATTCCCCACTGGCGCGTGGTTATTTGGGACAGACTACATTCCGAAATTCAGCGCATGCACCTGTTGTGGTCTTGAACGATACTGGCGGCGGACGTCCAATACTGACCGCGTTGATAACAGATAATGGAATCAATCCAACAGGCAGCGCTGTGCGCGGAAATATAGATTATGCGACCAGTGCGGCGGCAGATTCAGCTACTTATGCATTGGACAAGTATTATAATAATGCTGCAGATGGCGGCGCAGAAAATCCAATTTTTGATTTGTCTGGATATGGCAGTGTATTTAATGCATTCGCATCCGTGCACGATTCGTCATTGGCAAAAATTATTGCAGGTTGGGAATTCGGTGGTCGCGTAACCGGTGATTTTTATGGGTTCGCACCGAACAGTCAGTTGGCACTTTATCGCACTGGCGGTGGAAAATTATTTACATCTGACGACAGCGGGACGGTGTTGGGGACAGCGAACGCGGCCAGTTTTGCGGATATAACTTCGGTAAATATTGGTGGAACGGATTATACTGCAACCTATGATTCGGATACTGATACTTTGACCGTGGATGGTGTGTCCGGATTTACCGGAGTTGTGGGTAGTGATGGAAAACTTTATGTTGTTTCTGGCAACAATACCAATGTTTATTCTTTTAATGAATACAACGAATTT
>CAZHPG010000111.1:0-2364 GCA_964534055.1 uncultured Muribaculaceae bacterium
CACATTATTTTATCGCGTGTTTCTTTGGCGATGATACTGGCGGCCGCAATAGATATTGATTTAGCATCGCCCCCAACCACCGCGCGCCCAATAATATCTGGTGGCAATCGGTTGCCATCCACCAATGCGAAATCTGGGCGCTGGGCCAGGGCAGCAATAGCGCGCTTCATGGCCAGCATACTGGCGTGTAAAATATTTAATTCATCTATTTCTGTGGGGCTGCATTGTCCAATGCCAACGATGCAGTTTTGCATAATCCAATCATACGCGATTGCCCGTTGGGCGTGATTCATTTGCTTTGAATCGGTAATCATTGGCATATCGGAATTTTTTGATTTAAATATAACCGCGCCAGCAACAACTGGACCACACAACGGCCCGCGGCCAGCCTCGTCCACGCCTGCAATAAACTTCGCACGGATTTGGTTTTCTATATCGAATGTGGGCAAGTCTTTCATGCGACCCCGCCGGTTTTTTTTATATTGTTCTGGCGGCTATCTGGCTTTTGACGAATTCGTCTTCGTTGGAATACAGTGGCCATTTACCGTTAGCCAGATCTTCCAGACTGGTCAAAGGTTGATTTAATCTGGCGCGATACAACCACAGGTTGGAAATTACGCGCTTGATATAATTTCTGGTTTCAACATTAGGAAAACTTTCAATGTAAAGCAAAGGGTCAGTTGTGTCGAAATTCTTTTCAAACTTTACAACCGTCCCATCGCCAGAGTTATATGCCGCCAGCATTTTTATTATGCTTTTATCTATCGCGGGCAGATTCAGTAAATCCACAATGTATTGTTGACCCAAAAACATGTTGTGTTCCGGGTTGGAAATATCCAGCTGGGACATTGAAACATTGTTTCGTCTTGCCACCATCTTGGCGGTTCCAGGCATCATCTGCATCAATCCTTTGGCGCCTTTGTTGGATTCGGCGGATGGTTTAAATCCGGATTCTTGCTTTGTGATTGCGAACAACAGGGCACGATCGATACTCCACCCGCCTAATGGTTCCCAGTCTGGTAATGGATATTGCGCACTGAAAATAACATTTTGATCAATTTCCATAATTCCGCGATCACGCACCAGCCCGGAAACCTGCATTGAAACGCGCGGCAATTCTTGTGCGGACGCCAGCGAATATACGGCATGCAGCATATTATCGGAAATTCCATTTGTTATCATCAAGAACAGATATTTTTCAGCGCGCGATGGCTGTCCAATTTGCAACAGCGCCAGCGCGGTTTTGCCGTATTTAGTATTTTTCAGCAGTTCCAAGTCATCATCGGAAACGCCCTTGTCAAAGAATTCGTATTTTGGGGTTTCCCCCAGCATTGCGGCAGACAGCGCGCCATAAAACATCTGGGGGCGTTTGGCTGCGGATTCCCAGTAAGTTTTCGCGACCCCACTATGACCGGCCATTTCTGCTGCGCGTCCGGCCCAGAAAGATGACTCGACCTTGCGTGCGTCATTCAGATGGGACAGTTCGGTCATTTCCTTGAAATATCCTTCGGCTTTTTCAAAATCGCCGTCTTTGAATGATAACAATCCCATGGTCCAAAGACCATATTCAGAATTTTGCAGGGCGGATTGTTCCCCAAACTTTTTTGCCAGTTCGAATTCGCCGTTTGTATAATAAACGAACGCCATGCGACCAGATAATCTGCCAAAATCCGAAGACGACATTGCCTTGCGAAACGCCTTGTCTTCCAGTATGTTTCGTGCATTTTTGGTGTTGCCATGTGTCAGTGATGATTTAAATTTTTTAAGTTTTGATCCCGCAGAACCGCCATAATCTTTTGTAGTCCAAGATTCTGATTTTGCGCTGGCCTCGCTTTTGCCTGAAACTGTTATCGGAATTTTTGGGGCGCGCACTGAAACTTTCTTTATCTTTGCCAGTTTCGCCATGCGGTCGGCGCCGGGCTGGGTATAACATTTCTGCATCCATTCCGCGATTTCCTTGCCCTTGGTTCTATATGTTTTTGAAGTATATCTTTGATAAAGGACTTCGCATTGCAAAATTGTATCTTCCAGGCTTTTTTCAATTTTAACAGCCTCGGTAATTTTTTCATCCGCCTGCAATTTGAAAATTTTTGTATATGTTTCAGCATCGGATTCAGATAAAACGTTCGGCAAATCGGCAGCGCGGGCCGGTGAAATCAAGCAAACCAGACCGAATAACAATAACAAGATAGATAGATTTTTTTTCATCAGAATAATGAGTTGTTATATTTTTTCGGCAGTTCGCAGACTTTTTGATTTTCTTCGACCTCTTGGATTTGATTGATGATTTTCTTAAAATCCGATATTTTGCTGAATTTGCGATAAACCGATGCAAATCGCACAAACGCAATAGGGTCCAAGTTC
>CAZHPG010000112.1:0-2339 GCA_964534055.1 uncultured Muribaculaceae bacterium
ACCAAGATTTCTTTGATAACACCATCTTTGTCCGCTTTGACAGGATTAAATGTTTTCATTGCCTCGATCAGACAGATTGTGTCACCAGATTTTACTTTCTTGCCCAGTTCTATGAATTGCTTTGCACCGGGCTCGGGCGCCAAATATACAACCCCTACCATAGGCGAACGGACCGCATTGGCCGCGCATGCAGCTGGATTGATTGAAGTATCACATGAAGTTTTTGCCAAAGGTGCAGCAGGCATTGGTGCTGGTGCAAATACTGGTGCCGCGATTGCGCCCTGACGTGAAAGATGGACATGTTTACGATAAATGCCAAACAGGAACTGGCGTTCTAAATCAAGTTCGGTAAGACCCATTTCATCCATAATCCTGGTCATGGCCTTTACCGTTGAGCGAAATGACATTAAGTATCCTTTATTAAGTGCAAGGCTGATTGTAGCAAAACTGAAACATATGTCAAGGAACAGGGTCAAACCCAAAACCGCCCCCTGGGCGACACCTGGAAATTCGGCGCAAAGCCATCAATCCCCCGCGCAATGCGCCGTGTTTTTCAACTGCCTGCTTTGCATACTCACTGCAAGACGGCACAAATCTGCATACTGCGCGTGCGGAAAACATCGGTGAAATTGCCATTTGATAAAATTTTATAAAAAACAAAATAATCTTTTTCATTTGCCGACGACTAATTAATCGCTTTTATTTTTTCGATCGCTTTTTTCAATGTATCAATGCCATCTGGCAAACTTGCGTCCAGAATCGGTGCGCGGGCTATAAAAATATAATCCATCTCTGGGCTTAATTCCGATTCGCATGCACGCAACCATACGCGCAGCAATCGCTTTGCCCGATTGCGGTCATGCGCAAGTTTTAATGTGCGTTTAGTCGCAACCAAACCGTATTTGGCATCACCCGGCCAAAAAGTTGCCCGGGCCCGCAGAATAAACAACGGGGTTTTAACGGACGCGTCATTTTCGGACTGCACAAAGTCCTTATGATTTTTTATTATAGGTCTCATAATACATATACTATAAGATAATAATTGCATTTTGCAAATTCTGCTTTATTATTGCGGCAACAAACCTAAAAATATCCGACTATTGGAGATTGAATATGTATAACTGGCTGATGAAGATGTTTTCTGCGGACATGGCGATTGATCTGGGAACCGCAAACACTCTTATTTATGTAAAGGGGCGTGGTATCGTTCTGAACGAGCCCAGCGTGGTCGCAGTCGCAGAAAATCGTCTGTTGGGCCGCAAAGAAGTTTTGGCTGTTGGTGAAGAGGCTAAAAAGATGCTGGGTCGCACACCTGGCACTATTTCAGCCGTCCGTCCGCTGCGTGATGGCGTTATCGCAGACTTTGAAATTGCCGAAGAAATGATAAAATACTTTATCCGCAAGGTTCATAACAGAACCATGATGACCGCACCACTTATTATTATCTGCGTGCCATCTTGTGCAACCCAGGTGGAACGCCGCGCTATCCAAGAAGCCGCAGATGCCGCCGGCGCGCGTAAAGTTTATGTAGTCGAAGAATCAACCGCTGCCGCAATTGGCGCGGGATTGCCTATTGAAAAACCTGTTGGTTCTATGGTTTTGGATATTGGTGGCGGAACAACCGAAATCTCTGTTATGTCGCTGGGTGGTGTTGTTTATTCCAATGCTGTTCGCACAGCTGGCGACCAAATGGATACAGACATTATTGATTATGTTCGTAAAAATAAAAACCTTTTGATTGGTGAATCCACCGCCGAAGAAATAAAGAAAAAAATCGGCTGTGCAATTGCACCAAAAGATAAAACAAACGAAAAAACCATAAAAATCAAAGGACGCGATATAATTTCCGGCGTGCCACGCGAAACAGTTATAACCGAATCGCAGGTTGCCCAGGCATTAAGTCAGACGGTTGCAAAAATCATAGACACTATCCGTCAGGCTTTGGAATTGACGCCACCGGAATTGTCTGCTGATATTGTGGATTTTGGTATTGCGATGACTGGTGGTGGTTCATTATTGCGTGATTTGGATGTGGCGATTCGCATGGCGACTGGTCTGCCTGCGTTCTTGGCGGACGAACCACTGTCTTGTGTTGCGCGCGGATCTGGTAAAATGCTGTCTGATTTGGACAAATCCAGACACATACTGCAAACCATGTATTAAACAAAAGCGCCAACGGCGCTTTTTTTATTAAAGTAAAAGTTGAAAGTCAAAAGTTAAAATAGTAGCATCCAATCAAAAGGAAAAATATCATGGAAGAAAACAAATTGTCATTCGAAGAAGCATATAAACAACTTTCCGAACTGGTGAAAAAAATGGAATCGGGTGAACTGCCATTG
>CAZHPG010000113.1:0-2213 GCA_964534055.1 uncultured Muribaculaceae bacterium
CCCGCATGGTGACACCAAAGAAGAAAATATGTTGAGGTATATGGAGGAAAATAATTGGAAGCCTGAAGAGACTATATTGGTTGATGACCGGCCGTACAACTTGCGTGCAGCGCTTCGTGCGGGCGTTATGCCTGTGCGATTTCGTAGCGAATTTACTACGGACACACCGGCAGACTTAAAAGTTCCAGAGTTTTATAATTATTCAGAGCTTGTGAAATATATAGAGGAGAATCAGTGATGAAAACTTGTGTAATAATACCTTGTAGAATGGCATCAGAAAGATTACCAGAAAAATTTATACAAGATATAAATGGCAAAACTTTATTGCAACGTGTTTATGAAAATGTGTCAGCGGAATTTGGGAAAGATGATGTGTTTATCGCATTGGATGGCGAAAAACTGGCCGCGCATGCACAAACATTTGGTGCAAAGTTTATAATCACAGATCCAAATTGTCCATCTGGCACGGATCGCATAGCTAATGCGTTGAACACAATTGATCCACGCGGCGAAATTTATGACTTTGTTATAAATTTCCAGGGCGATGATGTGAATGTGAATCCAAAAATAAGTATGCATCTTGCGCAAATATTGGAAAAGACAGGCGCAGATTTGGCAACCGTTGTCCAGCCAATAACGGACGAAAATATGATTATGAATCCATCAATTGTAAAGGTTGCAATGGTTCAATCAACGGGACGTTGTTTGTATTTCTCGCGCAGCCCAATTCCGTTCAATCGCTCAGCCGGATGCATCGACAAGGCTTTTTGGCATATTGGAATGTATGCGTATAACCTGAAATCTTTACGTAAATTTGTGTCATTGCCGGTTGGTGAATTAGAACAAACCGAAAAATTAGAACAACTGCGATTTTTGGAAAATGGCATGAGCGTTTTTGCCGAAATACTGGAAGATACACGCATTGATTCGCGCGCGCCGGCGGATGTGAATACGGCCCAAGATTTGGAAGAGATAAGGAAGTTTATAAAATGAAACACGTAAAAATCTCAGATAAAATTGTTTTCGGAAATGATTTGCCATTTGTTTTAATTGCAGGACCTTGCGCAATGGAATCGCGCGATCATGCAATGTTTATGGCGGAAAGCTTGATAAAAATGACGGATAGGCTGGGCATACCTTTTGTATTCAAAACCAGTTTTGATAAAGCAAACAGAACAGCAATATCATCAAAACGCGGCGCTGGATTGGATTATGCGATGGGGGTATTTGATGAAATTCGTGAAAAACTGGGGTGCGCATGTATAACGGATATTCATCTGCCGGATCAGGCTGAAATTGTTGCGCCGCATGTTGATATGTTGCAAATCCCAGCGTTTTTGGCACGTCAAACAGATTTATTGGTTGCGGCGGCAAAGACAGGAAAGCCCGTGAATGTGAAAAAACCGCAATGGTCTGCGCCAGCCGACATGAAATCTACATTGGGCAAAATGTATGATTCTGGAAATGAAAATATTTTGTTATGCGAACGTGGAACCAGTTTTGGATATAACAATTTTGTTGTCGATATGCGCAGCATCCCATGGATGTCCGCATTGGACGCGCCAGTTGTAATTGATGCAACGCATGGAATACAACAGCCAGCATCCAGTGGCTGCACCAGTGGTGGGGACAGACGTTTGGCGCCGGTTATCGCGCGCGCTGCACTGGCGATCGGTGTTGCGGGTGTATTTACCGAAGTTCATGAAAATCCCGATTCTGCGCCATGCGATGGGCCGAATATGATTAAGCTGGCCGACATGGAAAACCAATTACGCGTTTGGCAACAGATAGATAAAATTGCAAAATCAAATTTGATAATTGTATAAAAAAATCCCGCCAACCGGCGGGATTTTTTAATTCTTTCTGGTTTTCTTTCGTATGTTGGAATCCAGTTCCTTTTTACGAAGTCTGATGATTTGGGGTGTAACTTCTACCAATTCATCATCTTGGATATAAGAAAGTGCTTCTTCCAAAGACATTCGGCGCGGTGGAGCAAGGAACAATTTTTCATCCGCGGTAACGCTGCGCATGTTTGTCAGTTCTTTACCCTTGATTGGATTTATTTCCAAATCATTTTCTTTGCTGTGTTCACCAACAATCATTCCGCTGTAGACCAAAGTCTGGGGATCAATAAACAATGTTCCACGTGGCTGCAAGTTAAACAAAGCATAGGTTGCTGCCGCACCATTTTCCATGGAAACCAAGACGCCTGG
>CAZHPG010000114.1:0-2198 GCA_964534055.1 uncultured Muribaculaceae bacterium
GTCCGGGTAATTATGTCATTCAGACGGGTACAGCCAAAATCACGACATACGACCGCCGGTCTGTCAGAAAAGCGCACACCTGGCATAGCGGAAACTTGCTCGTTCTGAGCCGCGGTTATATTTTCATCATAATTCAATGAATCCGTGCGTTGCATAAATTCAACTTCTGGCACAAAGTTTGGATCATCCGGACGCGCATAATAAGAAGCCACCGGAACCTCGGTATAAATGGTCTGAAAATCCCCCGCCGCATCAGTTGCAAACGGAAAAACTGCTGCCAGAAATGCAGCAGCACATTTAAAAAACCCAAACGTTTTCGCCTTTTTCGGCGCATAAATCAGTCTTGGCATGACATTCGCTCTTGTTCTTTGAAAATCATGTTAGAACATTTCGACACGCCCTGTCAAAACAAAAAATAGCGACCAGCGACCAATTTGTCGTGTTATTAAAAAATAGTGTTGAAATCTGGAAATCATTTGGTGTATACATACATTAGTCAGTCACTGGTCGCTTATCACCAGTCAAGGCGCGACGGCCAAAGGAGCAAAGCGAATGGTTGATGTAATAATTTCTGGCGATACTGGAAAAATTCACGCGGTATATCACAAGGCAACGACCGAGGCCGCACCCCTGGCGGTAATTCTGCCGGGGAACCCCCATATCGGATTTCATATGAACGACCGCGTGACTTACGCGATGTTTCGCGCTTATATGGATATTGGATTTTCTGTTGTTCGATTCAACTATCGCGGCGTTGGCGATTCCGAGGGTACACTGGGAACAACTGCGGACAATATGATTGATATTGCGGCTGTAATTGATTGGATTCAAAATCAAAACGAAGAAAGCGACAGATTATGGCTTGCGGGCAATCACTTGGGCGCATGGTATGCAATCCAGGCAATGATGCGCAGACCAGAGGTCAGCGGTTTCACATTGGTTTCCCCGGATTCATCCGTCAGTGATTTTACTTTTCTGTCACCACGCCCAAATCGTGGATTGATGATACAGGGCAGCAAAGAAAGCGAAGACGCACATGCATTTGGCGTTCATCTGACACAGATATTGAAAAAGCAGGCACAAATAAGTCTGGAAACAATAATGGTCAAAGATGCGACGGAAAAATTTGCAACCCCCGCAGAATTGAAACAATTGTATAATGATATCAAGGCCTATGTCGGTCGCGAAAACGCAGATGACAAGTTGTTGTAAAATGAAAAACGAAAACGAAAGATTTTTAGATCCAGAAATCCCAGATGAAATGGCGGCGACAATTCGTCCAAAGAAACTGGCTGATTTCGTGGGTCAAGAATCACTGAAACAAAACTTGAACGTTTTTATCACTGGCGCGCGTTCACGTGGCGAAGCGATGGATCACGTGTTGCTGTATGGTCCCCCGGGGCTGGGCAAGACAACGTTGGCACACATTGTTGCAAATGAGTTGGGGACTAATTTTCGTGCAACTGCTGCGCCCATGCTGACCAAACAGGGCGATTTGGCGGCTATTTTGACGTCACTTGAACCAAATGATGTTTTGTTTATTGATGAAATTCATCGTTTGCCGACCGCCATCGAAGAAGTCTTGTACTCCGCGATGGAGGATTTCAAGCTGGATATTATGTTGGGCGATGGGCCATCCGCAAAAAGCGTTCGTATAGATTTACCGCAATTTACACTGGTTGGCGCAACAACACGGACGGGATTGCTGTCGAATCCTTTGCGTGATCGATTTGGAATTGATTTGCGATTGAATTTTTATTCGTCAGATGATTTGGGAAAAATTATAAAACGCAGTTCCAACATTCTGGGAATCCCAATTGACGAGCAGGGCGCAGCAAACCTGGCGCAGTCTGCACGCGGCACACCACGTATAGCAAACAGATTGTTAAAACGCGCACGGGATTTTGCCGCCGCATTGGGGAATAAAGATATTACGGACGACACAATTAAAACAACATTGTTTCAGTTGCATATTGATGCGCGGGGATTGGACGAAATAGACCGCGAATATATGAACGCCATAATAAAACATTATGCCGGCGGACCGGTTGGCATTGAAAACCTGAGCGCAATCTTATCCGAACCATCAGATACTATTGAAGATGTAATAGAACCTTACTTGATGCAACAGGGCTTTATTCAACGCACCCCCCGCGGCCGCATAGTCACCGAACAAGGGTATAAACATCTTAACATAG
>CAZHPG010000115.1:0-2156 GCA_964534055.1 uncultured Muribaculaceae bacterium
ATTTGAAACAATTGCTATGATGGCAGTTTTTGCAAATAAAAATGAAAAAAACAAAGAAGTAATAATTGTAGGAAATATTGTTTCTTTGTCTCAAGTAAAAAAAATATTAAAAGGAATTGAAAAAATTCAAGATATAAAATTCATCATTCCAATTAAATGCTTCGGTATTGTTATAAGTATATTCTGCCATGGCTGCCAGGGTCCAATCGTTTACAACATAACCCCCACGTGTTCCGATTGTCCAATGATACATATTCAAATCTTCGTCATGCCAATCGCTTCCATAAACATTCATTTTTCCGTAAACATCCATTTTCCAATTAGCATCATCAATGCCACGGAAATTTAATTCACCACCAAAATTATGCCAATCAGTTTCATTGGCTGCATCTTCTGGTAAATACATACTGACATCTGTATTCAATGCCAAGAATAATCTGTCAGTAATTCCATATCCCAATTTGGTTGCAAATATCCAGTCGCGAAAATCATCTTCTACGCCGGTAAATGTATACGCATCTGTGACGCTGTAAAAATGGCCAGTTGTCGGACGATACAATGGATTATTATTGATTATATTTGCGGCATGAACGCTGGAAACAGCAAACATTGCAAACAAAGAAGTTAATACTATCTTTTTCATATTCCTTCCCTCTTGGTTTATGATTTTTAAACCTTAATCGGTTTATGTATAAATTTTGATATTATATGCAAAAAAAGTCAAGCAAAAACAATCGGAAAATCATGGGAACAAAATCCATAAATACAGCAATTTTTATAAATCCTGAGTCTGTGAATAAAATTTAAAATAATTTCAATAATCTATTTTTTTATGCAAAAATCTATTTTTTTTATGCAAAAAATATGATATAATAAAACGTAATTTGGGAGAGTAAATATGAAAAAAATAATAATGACTTCATTGGTTGCTATATTCGCCGTTGGCGCGGCGCATGCAGTCGGTACAGTCGGAACCGTTACAGATCTAACAGTTGGGGCCAACAACGTGGTCGCATCTCAAAAATATGTCGACAGAATTGTAAATCAGCAGGTTGCTGACGAACAAACACACCGCAAATCGGCGGATGGTGATTTGCAATTTACGGGCACCGCGGCCGCAGCCACAAATATTACCGAGGCTATCAATTTAGTATCAACCGCGACAGGGTCAATAGACAACAAACAGGACAAATCAGCGGATGCCACCGCGACAACGGGTAACATCGCTCTTTGGGGTGCAGGCGGACAAACGGTTACTGGAAAAGCCCTGCAGGGTGCCATTACGGCCACCAGCCAAATTGCAACCGGACAGGTTGCCAGTTCAGATTTGGTCAAATCTTATTCAGATTTGTCACTTGGAAACGCCACAACCCAGGGTGAAAAGACCGTTGACGCCGTGACCGACAGTGATCTGCGCGCGGTAACATCAAATGCAGTTTATGACGCCATTGCAAGTACAACAACGGGCGCAATTGAAGATATAACCGCCAGTGTCACAGGCACAGATGTAACAGGTACCGGTGCGATGAACAATGGCGTACTTACCTTTAACGATGTAACTATCAATGATGGCGCCGTCACTACAGCGAAAATATTGGACGGCACGATCACAACGACCGACATAAATTCCGCTAATATCGGGCAAACAATCAGCGCCACATCAACTAATACAGAGCTTGCAACCGGCCTGGCAGTGTATAATGCATTAAGCGCGATCAGTATGTCGGCCGACTCATGCGTGGCCCCGAATATATTGGTGGGCGATCCATTGGATTCTACACATCTCATATGCCAATCAGTAGTGGAATAATAAAAATTCATGATTAAAAAAAGCAATTTTAAAACCCGCATTCGCGGGTTTTGATTTATACACAAAATTATTTTTTAATACATTCTTAACCATACCCATTGAAGTGTTCCGCCAGGACCGTTCATATCTTGGGACAATATACAATTATTCACGCCGCTGACTGTATCGATGCAGTCCGGATCAAGCTGTGGAATTTCCAATATCGACAATGCATCAGCAACTGCACCACCAGTGGCCAGTCCAGTATTTCCGCTGACAATGCCCGCTGCAGTATTTGTTATCGCAACCTGACCAGCAGTCTGGTATTTACCAGCGCCATCACTTGCCCACAACGCCACATTACCAG
>CAZHPG010000116.1:0-2151 GCA_964534055.1 uncultured Muribaculaceae bacterium
ATGGGACCAGTTTTCGCATCATCTATCATGATGCTGCCGGCGTTCTTGCAACGTTTCGTGCAAAGTGAAAATCATATAGTTCAGGGTTTATTGGGATTTTTCACTTATGGAACTTGGTCGTATTTGGCGGTCTTTACATTGCTGATAATTTTCTTTGCGTATTTCCAAACAGCGGTCGTATTTAATTCCGAAGAAACAGCGAATAACTTGAAAAACGCTGGCGGATATATTCCAGGTGTGCGTCCTGGCGAACAGACGACAAGTTTCTTGGATAATGTTGTATCGCGCACGACTGCAATTGGTGTAGCGTATTTGATAGTTGTTTGTGTAATTCCAATAATTCTGAACACTCACTTGGGTATGCCGCTGGTAATCGGCGGGACCAGTGTGCTGATCGTTGCAGGCGTTGTTCTGGACACGGTAAATCAGGTTCAGTCTTACATGGTGGCAAAGCAATACAGCAGCGTCATCAAAAAAGCGCAAAAGAAAGGCAGATTTAGAGTTTGACTTTTCCCGTGTATGATATAAAATGCCCGGACAAAAGTAAATTCAGCGCATTGCGGCGCGAAAACAAAAAGTAAAAGGAAAATAGAAAATGGCACGTATAGCAGGTGTAAATATTCCGGAAAACAAGCGCGTTGAAATCGCGTTGCAGTCCATTTACGGTATCGGCCCGGCAAAAGCCGCGCAGATTGTAAAGGCACTGAAATTCAAGGATTCTTTACGCACCAAGGATTTAACCGACGCCGAACTTGTAAATATTTCCAACTATATTGAAGAAAATTTCAAGGTAGAAGGCGATGTTCGTCGTGAAATCTCTATGAACATTAAACGCTTGCAGGATCTGAAGGCATATCGCGGGATTCGTCACCGTAATCGCCTGCCGGTTCGCGGGCAACGCACCCAGACAAACGCCAGAACTCGCAAGGGCAAGCGCGTCGTTGTATCAGGTTCGGCAACAAAGGGAAAATAAAAAATGGCAGTTAAATCTACGAAAAAGAAAGTTGTTAAAAAAGTTTCACATGGCATTGCCCATGTTTTGGCGACAAACAATAATACTCGCATCACCGTCACCGACCAGTCTGGCGCGGTTTTGGCGTGGGCTACAGCGGGCGCTAATAATTTCAAGGGCGCGAAAAAATCAACCCCATACGCTGCAACAATTGTTGCCGATGCGGTTGGAAAGAAAGTTGCTGAAATGGGAATGAAAACCATTGATGTGCTTATGCGTGGGGTCGGACAAGGACGCGAATCTGCCGTTCGTGCATTGGGCAGTGCTGGTTTAATTGTTCAATCAATTACCGATACAACGCGTATTCCACACAACGGATGCAGACCAAAGAAAGTTCGTCGTGTTTAATGAATGATTAATAAAAAATAGGTCCGATTTTTTCGGATTTATTTTTTTATTAATAATAAATTGACAAATAAAGATAACTTTTTTACAAGCCGATGTGAAAAACTTTACAATATGGTTGAAAAAAAGTTTAAAAGCATATTAGCAAAATAAAACCCGTTTAATACGGGTTTTTATTTGACTTCTGGGAATTATTACTATAAAATTGCTGAACCTTACGGTGAAAATAATAAACTAAGCCACAGGAGCCTTAAATGATTGAAAAAAACTGGATGACCCTTATTAAGCCAAAAAAGCTGGTTGTAAAGGTCAACGAAACAAACCCAAACGAAGCCATTATTATTGCTGAACCTTTGGAAAAAGGATTTGGTTTAACACTGGGTACTGCATTGCGCCGCGTATTGCTGTCTTCTTTGCAGGGCTGTGCACCTATCTATGTAAAGATTGATGGCGTTCAGCATGAATTCCAAAGCATACCAGGTGTTCGCGAAGATGTTACTGACATTATACTGAACTTGAAGGGTATTTATTTCAAAGCTATCAACGAAGGTCAACACAAAGCTGCATTGCATGTCAAAGGCCCAGCAGTCGTTACAGCCGGAATGATAGAAACTTCTGGCGGTGTCGAAGTTATGAACAAAGACGTCGAAATTTGCAATTTGGATAAAGGCGCTTCATTGGATATGGAAATTATGTTGGGAACAGGTCGTGGTTATGTTCCTGCAAGCACCCGCAGTGAAGGGTTGCCTTTGGGAGTAATTCCAGTTGATTCTATTTTCTCTCCGATTTTGAAT
>CAZHPG010000117.1:0-2147 GCA_964534055.1 uncultured Muribaculaceae bacterium
GTTAATTCTTTACCCTTAATCGGATTTATTTCTAAATCATTTTCTTTGCTGTGTTCACCAACAATCATTCCGCTGTAAACCAAAGTTTGTGGTTCGATGAATAATGTTCCACGTGGTTGCAAGTTAAACAAAGCATAAGTTGCTGCCGCGCCATTTTCCATAGAAACCAAAACACCTGGTCTGTATGCTTCGATATCACCGCGATAGAAATCATATTTATCAAGTATGCGATTCATAATTCCAGTGCCACGGGTATCGGTTCGAAATTCTGATAAATAACCAATTAAACCGCGTGATGGGGCAGAAAAACTGATACGGGTTTTACCAACGCCCGATGGTTTCATTTCTGTAATCATACCCTTGCGCTTGGTCATTTTTTCAATAACTACGCCGGAGAATTCGTCATCAACGTCAATTACAACATCTTCGATTGGTTCCAGTTTGTTTCCATTTTCATCTTCTTGCAATACAACACGTGGGCGGGATACAGAAAGTTCGAATCCTTCGCGGCGCATTGTTTCAATCAAAATTCCCAATTGTAATTCACCACGGCCAGAGACCTCGAATGATTCATTGTTTGCACTTTGTACAACGCGCAATGCAATGTTAGTTTCTGCTTCTTTGAATAATCTTTCGCCTATCATACGGCTGGTCAGTTTTTTTCCGCCAGACCGACCCGCCAATGGGCTGGTATTCACAAAGAATGTCATGGTCAGCGTCGGGGGATCAATTGGCAATGCAGGGATTGCTTCGTTCACAGATGGATCGCACAAAGTGTCCGCAACGGTTGCCTTGCCAAATCCGGCGATAACAACAATGTCGCCCGCGCTGGCGGTTTCCAGTGATATTTTTTCAACGCCGCGATGTTCAATAATTTTTGTAATCTTGGCATTTTCAATAAATTCACCCTTCATATTGATTGCCTTGACCGCCTGGCCAACGCGCACCGTTCCAGATTCTATTTTTCCGGTTAAAATTCTGCCGACATAGGGGTCAGCCTCGAGCGTTGTTGCCAGCATACGAAATGGCGCGTTTATATTACATTTTCCAGATGTTCCGCAATCAGGCGCAGGAACATGATCAATAATCAATTGGAACAGAGGTGTTAAATCTTTGCGTTCATCACTTAATTCACGCACCGCCCAACCATCACGGCCAACTGCGTAAACATACGGGAAATCAAGTTGAGCCTCGGTCGCACCCAATTTATCAAATAAATCAAATGTTTCGCTTAAAACCTCGTCTGCGCGCGCATCTTGTCTGTCAATTTTGTTGATACAAACAATAGGACGCAGTCCCAGTTTCAAAGCCTTGCTTAACACAAATTTGGTTTGTGGCAGTGGGCCTTCGGATGAATCGACCAGCAAAACAACACCATCGACCATACTTAAAATACGTTCGACTTCGCCGCCAAAGTCAGCGTGCCCGGGCGTATCAACGATATTGATTTTATAATCTTTCCACAGAACACTGGTCGGTTTTGCAGAAATAGTAATCCCGCGTTCGCGTTCCAAATCCCCGCTGTCCATTATGCGGTCGGCAACACGTTCGTTTTCACGGAAAGTGCCGGCCTGTTTTAACATATTATCCACCAGGGTAGTTTTACCATGATCAACGTGTGCGATAATTGCGATATTACGAATTTTCATTTAATCTTCTTTTGGGTTTAAAATTCTTGTGCGCCGCATATTACATCAAAAAATATGAGTTTTCAAGCAGTTAAAAAAATAAATCCGGCAAATGCCGGATTTTCACTTTTTATATTTTTTATTATCGTTTTTTTGAATTGCTTTTAATGAATTTATCCAAAGCCAGTAATGTGGCCGGGGTTAATGTCTGATATTGCTTTAATATAGCATCAGAAATGGATCTTTTGGTTACATGTTTTTGGGTTTCTTTTTGAATTTTCAGGTACTCTTTTAATACCAATTTCTTGAATTTTTTTATAGTGAGCGAAGGCGCATTGTTTTTAACCCAGAAATCATTCATATTTATTTTTGCACCAATAATTTCTTCAAAATAGGTAAAAAATAAATAGCCTTTGTGTAAGCCCAAGTCCTTCATCTTATTATCTTGGTTCTCTAATTTATGTCTATGACATTCATCAATAGAGAATTCTAAAATATAGTCAAAAGATTCAAATACAT
>CAZHPG010000118.1:0-2042 GCA_964534055.1 uncultured Muribaculaceae bacterium
TAAAAAAATCGCATGACTGACCGGACCGAACATGGCCGGAAAATCAACATATTTACGCCAGAACGCTTTGATAATTGTGCTGGCACATTTGGGTTCTTTTGTACCGGCGACGCGTGCAATTATCGGTGTTTGCGATCAGTTGTTTTCGCGTGTTGGTGCATCCGATAATTTGGCCGCCGGGCAATCAACTTTTATGGTAGAAATGCAAGAAACTGCAAATATTTTAAATCGCGCCACGAATAAAAGTTTTATTATCTTTGACGAAATAGGGCGCGGAACCGCAACCTATGACGGTATGGCGATTGCCCAGGCCGTATTGGAATTTCTGGATGGAATGCGCCCCAGAACATTATTTGCAACGCATTATCACGAACTGACTGGCATCGGATTTGATGGCATAAAAAACCTGAATGTAGAAGTTGCTGAATATAATAACGAAATTATATTTATGCATAAAATTGCACCAGGCGTCGCAAATCGTTCATATGGAATTCATGTTGCGCAAATGGCGGGAATGCCGGAAAGCGTTGTTAAATCAGCAATGCAGATTTTATCCGGTCTGGAAAAAAATGAACATGAACCAACAAAACATAACCATGATATGCACAGTGAACAGGGGATTGAAAAGCCATCTCAGGTTTTTATAGTTCGTTCGAAAAATAAAGAAAGCAATCAGCTTTCACTGTTTGGCAAATGAAAAATTCCGGATTTGTTTTATTGGATAAACCCAGCGGAATAACCAGTCGCGTGGCGGGCGGGCGAATCGCACGAATGTTTGGCGCAAAGACATTTGGACATCTTGGAACGTTGGATCCGATGGCCAGCGGATTACTGATTATCGCATTGAATGAGGCAACCAAAGTAATTCCATATATCCCAGATACTGATAAAGAATATGAATTTTCGGTTCAATGGGGAATAGAAACGGACACATTGGATATAACTGGTAAAGTAATAAAGACTTCATCCTTCATCCCTCGTCCCTCATCCATAAATACTGCTTGTCGCGCTTTGATTGGTGAATATGACCAGATTCCGCCAGCATTCAGCGCCGTGCATATTGATGGACAGCGTGCATACGCACTGGCGCGCGCGGGCCAAGAATTAAAAATTCCCGCCCGAAAAGTAAAAATTTATAAATTAGAAGTTGAAAATTCTAATTCGTTTATTGTCAGCTGCGGAACGGGGACTTATGTTCGATCATTGGCACGCGACATTGCCGCAAAATGTGGAACGATTGCTACTTGCACCGCTATTCGTCGCACCAAAACGAATGGTTGTGATATAAAAAATGCCCAGACACTTGATTTTATGGAAAATTTGTTTAATAATGATGGCCTCGCTGGGATAGGTGACTATTTACAGGGGGTGGATTTCGGACTGGGCGACATTCCGGTTTGTAATCTGAATAACAACGACGCAAGGTTATTCCAAAACGGTGGATTTTTAACCAGATCCACTTTTACAGAAGATAAATCTGTTCGTGTTTATTCCGATAAAGAATTTATTGGAATTGGAATAATTGAAAACGGCGTCTTAAAACCAAAAAGGATAATAAATGTCGATCAAATCATTTATAGACAACATAAAGTCAAAAATCATCGCTGAAAATAAAACCAGTGAAAAAGATAACGGCGGTTCTGCCCAGGCCCAGGTCGCGATTCTGACGACTCGCATAAAAAACCTGACCGAGCATATGAAGAACAATCATAAAGACGAGCATTCAAAACGCGGTCTGTTATTGATGGTCAATCGCCGCAAAAAGTTGCTTGCTTATATCAAAAGACGCAACGTTGCTGATTACGAAGCACTGATTAAAAAATTGGGATTACGTAAATAACTTTCGCGCCTTTGGGCGCGAATTTTATTTTATTTGCAAATTACACTTTATGATTTATAATCAACCGGCAAGAGGGAAAAGATTATTCATTTTTATTCGCAAACAAAGCTGATAAAAACGAATAATTTTTCTCTTGCTGAAAAATAGCAATTAAAAACAAAGGGAAAATAATGTTATTCGGTTTACTTGGGGACAAGGCGCC
>CAZHPG010000119.1:0-1982 GCA_964534055.1 uncultured Muribaculaceae bacterium
AGCAATACCTGAACAGACTCAGCGATTATCTGTTTGTAAAAAGCTTTGAACGCGTTGTAACCGAGCCCAGCTTGTTCCAAGACGAACTGGCGACAAATCCGCAAGTGTTCGCCGCTGTTGCATAAAAAAATCCGCCCGATGGGCGATTTTTTTATTCAGTTGGATATGTGCGGGGGAATTGTTTTCCGTCTGGATGTTTTAAATCGGATTTAACACCGCATCCACCCAGCACGACAATCAGCATTAAAAACAAAATTACTTTCTTCATGTTCCGATTATACATCAGAAAAATGAAAAATAAACAAAAAATCTCACTTGCGCGGCAGTCAAGATTCGGGTATTATTTCGGCATTGAAAAAAGGAAGAAATATGAAACTTGGTAAAATTTTTTTGGGACTGGTATTTGCAAATTTTATAAGCAATGCAATCGCTGCGCAAAACATTGAAATTTATTATTCGCCAACATGTCCGCATTGTCATCATGCAATGAATTTTATTGATAAAACATTGTCCGTCCAGTACAAGGATCTGCAGGTCAACAAGGTAAATGTTACCGAACAGCAAAATCGCGATCTGTTTGTTACAGTGCTGAAAAAATGCAAGTTTCAATCGGGCGGCGTTCCAGTTATTGTTGTAAATGACAAATGCTTCCAAGGCTATGCCGAGTTCATGAATACCGATATAATGGCCGCATTGGGCGCAGCCGATGTTGCAAGTGATAAAGTAATCGCCGATGCAAAAGATGAATCTGTCGCACAATTGCCGCCAGAACAAATACATCCGGCAGATAAAGGAACCACAACAATGCTTTATGTTTTGTTGGGCCTGTTGGTAGCAGCACTGGGTGTAGTGTTGTTCGTAAAAAAGAAAAAATAAAAAGTTATCGGCCGTCAGCCCATAGTAAAAAATACTAATGGTTGACGGCTGTGGGCTGATGACTATGGACTATAAATATGTTTAATTTAACTACTCTTGATTATATTTACATTGGATTGTTGTTGGTATCGACCGTCTGGGCATCGATACGTGGCGGCGTATATGAAACTGTTGCGACAATTTCTTGGATTGTTGCGGCATTAGCGGCGCGCTTTATTTCTCCGTTGCTGGATGGATTGCTGCAAGGCTGGTTTAATCTGAATGAATCTACGATTGGGACATTGGTTACTTCATACTTCATTGTCTTTTTTGTAATCCTGGTTATATTTGGATTATTTAATCAAAGACTGCGCGATCGCGTTCAGGACAGTATGTTGAAAGTAACCGACCATGCGTTTGGAATCATTTTCGGAATTATTCGCGGTATAGCAGTAATGGGTTTGGTTTATTGGGTTTTGCTTTGGTATTATTCTGATGCCAAACTGCCGTCTTATATTACAATATCGCGGACGCGGCCTGTTATGCAGTTGACAGCAAAGAAAATACATGATTGGTTTATCCCTGGCGAAAATAAATTATTGGAACGTGATTTGCTGGGACAGCAAGATCCGCAAAAAATATATGATAATCTGATAAACCCAGCGGTTGAAAAAAAGACAGCAAATTCTGAAAAGGTTTCTATAGTTGCAAAAGAAAAGTCAGAAAACAAAGAAGTTGCAACATCCGAACCAAAATCCGAAGAAATTATTTTGGACAAGCCGGCCGAGGTTGGATATAAAGATTCCGAACGTCAGGCATTGGATAATCAGTTGATACAAATAGATTCCAAAGAATAAAAAAAAGCCGCATTTGCGGCTTTTTTATCAAAGGTGGGGCGAATGACGGGGCTCGAACCCGCGACAACCGGTACCACAAACCGGCGCTCTACCAACTGAGCTACATCCGCCATAAAATCTGGTGGAGCTGATCGGACTCGAACCGACGACCCCTTGCATGCCATGCAAGTGCTCTACCAACTGAGCTACAACCCCAAGCATAAATTTATTATAATATGCATCTGCTTGTTTTTTGACATCGGTCGTGTATGTTTTATACACTCCCTTTAT
>CAZHPG010000120.1:0-1933 GCA_964534055.1 uncultured Muribaculaceae bacterium
AGATCAAAGGCACCGAAAATAACATCTATATGGTGGATTTGCTGGTTAAACTGCACAGCAAGTTGGAACAAGGCGATAAATCTATATTCATGATTGAATCCACATATTCGGGTTTAATCCAGATTGAAAAATCTGAAAATGAAGACGATTTAAAACAAACACTGTTGATAGAAGTTCCAACAATGTTGTTCCCCAATGTCCGTGGAATCATTTTGCGTATGACCAGCGAAAGTGGATTCCCAGCATTCGCAATGCAGCCGATTGATTTCCAAAAGCTGTATGAAGAAAAGAATAAGAAATAAAATTCACAAATAAAAAACGCCCCGTGGGGCGTTTTTTTTAATCGCGACTTTGTGGATATTCACCCGCAATCAAATTAGCGCGCACCACATGGTGTTTGATTTTTTGAGTGCTGGTAAGTGGCAAGTCCTTGGTTGTCATTGCAAAATGCGTAACCCATTTATAGCTGGCAATCTTTTTATTCGCATTTATGACAGCCTTTTGCAATTTATCAAAGCTTACGCCTTCTTCAACCTGGAAAACACCATAGGCAACAGTCTTGTCTTTGACTTGATGTTCAAAGACAGCAACGTTTTTAACGCCTGGGATTTCCATAAACAACGCTTCCAATTCGGACGGGTAAACATTCTTTCCGGAATCCAAAACAATTACTTGTTTTTGGCGTCCATGGAAATGCAGCTCTCCATTTTTATCCATCGATACTAAATCGCCGGTATTGAAAAAGCCTTTTTCATCAAATACTTCGGCATTTGCCGCTGGATTATTCAGATATCCACCGAATACCTGATGTCCACGCACCCACAAGACCCCGATTCCTTCGGCATTTTTACCACGGATTTCGACTTCGTTGTTGGTTATCGGACCACCGAATGCGAATGGCTCACGATGTTTTACAGGTTTGGATATACAAACTGGTCCAACCGTTTCGGTCAAGCCATAACCCTGGATAAAGGTTAATCCCAAACGCTCATAGAACGTTTCAACCTCTGGCTTTACAGCCGCGCCACCCGCAACCAGCAAACGCGCACGTCCACCGAATACGGCCAATACAGGCTGTTGTATTTTCTTTACCAAGAATCCCAGTCCCAGTTTTTTCAGCAATGGTCCATATTTCAGAACGAACGATGCCAACCACCAGACTTTCTTTTGCTTCATCCCGTCTATGATTTTATTGCGGAAAACCTCCCACAAGCGGGGAACAGCCGGAATAATTTGTGGACGATAAACCTTGAAATCTTCCAAGATGTCTTTTGGATTTATTGTTGATTGCATCAGAACATTGCCACGATAATGGATGGTCGCCAGTATTTCGACCGCAAAGCCAAAAACGTGATACATCGGCAAAAAGCCATAAAGCGTATCGCCCCTTTTCAGCCATTGCCCCATGTCTTCCAAAGAAGATGCACATTCTACCAAGTTATAGTGGGTCAAAGGCACGATTTTTGGCGTACCAGTGGAACCAGATGTAAATGATAATGTTGCAATATCTTCGGACCCGACAGATACTGGTTTTAAATCTGGATCAATGGCTTTGTCTTTTTCCGTAATATCATAGAACTTGAAATTCGCTGATTTATAGAAAAAGCTTTTTTCAGCCAAAACCAATTTACAACCGGCAACCTTTGTCATATTGTCATATTCAAATGGTGTCAGATTGGTGTCCAGCATTAAAACCTGGCCGCCCAAATACCAAATCGCAAAAAGCGATATTGGAAATTCTGGTATGTTATGGGCCAAGATTCCAACAACCGAGCCCTTTTTGACGCCAATCCCCGCAAGGGTTGCGGCGCGTTTTTTTACTAAATCGCGAAATGCCGAATACGTTACATTTTCACGCGTAAGGAACAAGTCGTTCGGTACTTCCGATACAACTGTTTCCAGAAACTGATACATGTTCATTTTTACAATTTCC
>CAZHPG010000121.1:0-1836 GCA_964534055.1 uncultured Muribaculaceae bacterium
ACCGCTAAAAAAACGAATCGGATGCAAGAAAAAAGTTTTGCAAAAAACGCTTAAAAAAATTTGCTATTCCATTTTTATCATATAGATTAAACATCGTTAGATTCATCTTTCTTTCTATAAAGTAAAGGAGGCTTGGTATGCAAGCAATGGTGCAGAAAAAGATTTCAGTAAATGTGGAATCTGTAAAAAATGCCATAGCGGCAAAAATGCCCCAAACAGCATACGAGTCTTGGATTGCTCCATTAAAAATTTCTGTTTTTGAAAATAATTTGAATATCGTTGCGCAAAATCAATTTTCGGTTGATTTTATACGCCGGACTTACATCAATATAATTGAATCCGTTGCGACAGAATTTGGTTTGGCTTTGTCTTTTGGAACTGGTCGCGCTGCACAAAATGTAAATGTAAATGCAAACGATAACAAATTTGCCAAATTTCAACCGGTCGATTCTGGCGTGCCAGCCATCGGTGGATTTTCTTCCTTTATAGTATCCGATGAAAATGCGTTTGCGATATCGGCCGCAAAAAAATTAGCCTCTGGTTCGGCCAGCTTTTCACCTTTGTTTATTTATGGTTCGGCTGGCGCAGGCAAGACATTGCTGGCGGGTTGCATTAATTCTGCGGCCCAGGGTCGCACTTTGATGATGACTGGCACCCAGTTTGTATCTGAATTCTTGCGTGCCATAAATGAAAAATCTGTTTTCGCTTTTAAAGATTTCTGCCGCAAATGTGATTTGTTTATTTTAGATGATGTCCAGGTGTTGGCCGGCAAACGCGCATGCACGGATGAATTTTTGTCGTTGCTTTTGGATTTGTTGCGTAATGGTGTTGGCGTGGTTTTGACCGCGAACGCTGCGCCCAGCGCACTTTCGGGTTTTGATCGCCGCGTTCAATCTGTTTTGGCCAGCGGACTGACGGCGGATTTGGCGGCCCCAAATAAAATGGTGCGTAATACAATGTTGCTGCGCGCTGGACTTTCGTCTGATGTTGCAAATTCTTTGTCGGATCGCGTCCAGGCCGATGGACACTTGGTTGCGGGCATTGCGAAAAAGGTTTCTGCATACAGTGAACTGATGGGTGAAAAAATTACAGATGAAATTGCAGAAAGATTATTGGCAGATACATTATCAAAAAATAAAACGCCACTGGCAATGGTTCGCGCGATGTGCGACAAAATGGGCGTATCATTTGATGCTGTATCCAGCCCAGCACGAAATCGCGCAGTTGTTCGTGCGCGTCAGATAATGTCGTTGGCATTGAAATCTGCGACAAAACTTTCTTTGTCTGAAATTGGCCGCTTGCTGGGCGATCGCGATCATGCGACTGTTTTATACGGAATAAACCAGATTGATTCGGCGCGTAAATCAGATCTGATATTGAATGCTGAAATTCAGCAGATGATAAACGAATGCAAATAATAAAAATTCTTGTTTATATTGCAATTTTCATACTCAGTTTCTGGATGGTCTATTTATTTTTATATAATTTGGAAAGAATTATTTGTTCTGTTCGCCACCAAATACCATTTGTCCCCAGTAATAAAGATTTACGTAATGCTGTAATAAAAGAAATCAAAACGCATTATCCGAATATAAAGACCGCGTGTGATATAGGATCGGGCTATGGCGGGTTGGCGCGCGAAATAGCGAATAAATTTAATGTGCGGGTTTGGCATTGGAAAATATGCCGTTTTCAGCATTTATTTCCAAAATGATGGATATGATAACCGGCACTAAATCCAAAACCATATTATGTGATGCGTTTGAGTATATTAAAAAATCAGACGGATTTGATATTGCGGTTGCTTATTTGGGCCCCAATGTAAATCCACGATTG
>CAZHPG010000122.1:0-1824 GCA_964534055.1 uncultured Muribaculaceae bacterium
CACCGCCGAAATACTTTGTAACCCAGCATATTCAAATATCGGGGGCGGTGGCGCCCCCGGGGTTATGCATTGCACTTATACGAATTGGGATTTCGTAAAACAAATGTTGGATCGCGGATTTTATATTTCAACATCTGGAACATTAACATTTGCTAATAAAGAAGAAGCACGCGATATATTTCGCCGCGTGCCAATTGATAGAATAGTTATTGAGACAGATTCTCCATATCTTGCGCCCGTGCCATATCGTGGCAAGCAATGCGAGCCCGCAATGATTGTTGAAACCGCAAAGGTTTTGGCCACAATAAAAGGTATTGAATTATCGGATTTAGAAACTATACTTATTAATAACACAAAAAAGTTATACCCAAAACTATGCGAAGCCTTATAAAATCTGGACAGGTTGCTATAAACCGCAAAGCGCGGTTTGAATACTCTATTGATGACACGATAGAGGCTGGATTGTCTTTGACCGGTGCCGAGGTAAAATCAATTCGCTATGGATTGGTAAACATAACAGATGGATTTGTATCCGCGGACAAAAACGGAAATTTGATATTAAAAAATATATTGGTGCAACCATTGCCAACCGCTGCAAAAATTGTTCGATTTGACGAACGCCGCGGCCGCCAGTTATTGCTGCACACATCGCAAATTCGCCGTCTGTCCGGAAAATTAAGCGAAAAAGGCGCAACAATTGTGCCAATGAAACTTTATTTTAATTCACGCGGATTGTTAAAGGTCTTGCTGGGTGTTGGATTTGGTAAAACCAGAACCGATAAACGCGAAACAATTAAACAACGTGAATGGGACAAAGAAAAGGCACGCATAGTACGTGGAAAAAACATAAAATAACAAAGGAGAAACTTATGTGGATAGCAATCGCAATAATAGCAATTTTGGTTCTTTATGTCGTGGCAGTTTATAATGGACTGGTCGCGCGTCGCGTTCAATCACGTGAAGCATGGGCAACAATTGATACCCAATTAAAACGCAGATACGATTTAATTCCAAATTTGGTCAGCGCGGTCAAAGGCGCAGCCAAGCATGAAAAAGAAACGCTGGAATCCGTTATCGCAGCGCGCAATAGCGCAATGAGCGCAACGGGTGTTGCAGATAAAAGCGCAGCGGAAAATCAGCTGACAGGCGCATTAAAAAGCATTTTCGCATTGGCTGAAAGTTATCCAACGCTGCGCGCAAATGAAAACTTTTTGGAACTGCAACAAGAATTGACTGACACTGAAACAAAAATTCAAGCCGCACGTCAATTTTATAACTCGGTCGTGATGAACTTGAACACTTCAATTCAACAATTCCCCAGCAGTGTAATTGCAAACTTGTTCAAATTTACAACTGAAAAATTCTTTGAACTGGACGAGTCCGAAAAAGAAGCCGTCAAAAAAGCCCCAAAGGTTGAGTTTTAAGAATGAAAAACAAAACCGTTTATGACCATATCAAAGAAAACAACTGGAAAACCGCCGCGCTGGTGATTGCATTTCCAATTATATTTATCGCGTTGGTATTTCTGTTTGTTTGGATTGTTGCACCATTGCAGCAAGCGGTGGAAACGACCACCATGGTTGCCATTCCAACCTTTATCGCGTGTATGGTATGGATGATGATTTCATGGGCATTTGGTGATTCTATGATGTTGTCTTCCGCTGGTGCGCGCGAAATCCATGCGGACGAAAAAGAATATCGTCAGATTTTCCGGGCCGTTGAAAATGTGGCGCTGGCCGCTGGACTGCCCACCCCACGCGTTTATATTATCGAAGACGACAGCCTGAACGCATTTGCAACTGGACGCAATCCGAACGATGCATC
>CAZHPG010000123.1:0-1803 GCA_964534055.1 uncultured Muribaculaceae bacterium
TGATTTTCCGGCCATGTTCGGTCCGGTCAGTAATGCGATTTTTTTATCCGTCAGCATGCAATCGTTGCGGACAAATTGTCCACCAGTTTTTTTCATAATGCTTTCGATGACGGGATGACGGCCGGCGGTTATTTCAAATTCTTGGTCGTCCGTTATTGTTGGGCGAACCCATTCATATTCATCTGCGGTATCCGCCAATGATAACCAAACATCGCATTCGGCCAATAAATCCGCCGTATGCATCAAATCATCAGATATTGCCGCGATTTTTTCAATCAGTTTTGCGATAATTTCAGCTTCGATCGCAGCCGCCTTGTCAGCGGCGCCGCGAACCTCGTTATCCAGGTCAATCAATCGCGCCGTGGTAAACCGCACATTGCCAGTCATTGTTTGACGATGAATAAATTCAGAGTTCGTCATTAAAGCGTCAGCGCGAGCGGATGGAACCTCGATATGATATCCCAATATATTATTAAACTTTATTTTCAGAACATTGATGCCGGTGGTTTTTATATATTCTGCCTGTAATGCTGCAATAGTTTCTTTTGCGCCATGTGCCAGTTGCTTCATATTATCCAGCGCGCCGTCAAATCCGTCGGTTATTATTCCGCCATCGCGGAAAAATGCAGGCAAACTGTCCGATAAAGCCGAGCGCAACTGCAAGGCAAATGAATCAAATGTTTTCAGATCTGTAAATTGTGATGCCAGATGCGGATCCAATTTTGTGCCAATAGTTTTCAGTTCCGGCAACAAACCCAAGAAGTCCGATGTTGCACGCAAATCGCGCGGTGTGCCGCGCCCACTGATCAATCTGGTAATCGAGCGCCCCACATCAGGCAAGTGCGATAATGCCGATGCCAATGCGCCAAATACATCCCTGTTCAACAATAAATATGCAATATGTTCCTGACGATGGCGGATTTCACCAATGTCCCCAGAAAGTTGCCGTAAAAAACCGCGCAGTTTTCGTGCGCCCGCCGCGGTTCGTGTCCGATCCAAAATATCCAACAAACAGATTCCGCCATCATTCAATACCGAATCAATTTCCAAACTTTTCCAAGATGTAGAATCTACTAATAATTGTTTTCCCGCACCAAATCTGTATGGGGTCCGAAACGCAGGCATAGCGCCACGTTGAGTGCTCATCAAATATGCCGCTAACAATCTGTCTGACTGGGAATGAACGCCAAAGGCCAACGGAAGTATTGAATCAGTTATTTCATTAATATCAGCGCGATTATAAAGTTTTTCATAAACAGGTGTTGTGGCAAACGATTCGCGCAAACGCATAATATCGGGTGTTTCAGCCAAATTTTCGGGATAGATAATTTCCGCAGGACCTATTCGTGAAATGTCATCAAAAAGATCTGTCGTTTCGCCGACAAAAAATTCACCAGTTGAAATATCACAACCTGAGAATTGAAAACATTGTGGGGCTGGCACAACTGCGACAAGAAAATTGGATTTTTTCGGCGACAAAAGATTATCTTCGGTCAGGGTTCCAGCGGTTATGACGCGAACAATTTTGCGTTCTATTTGTTTGTGTCCGCGCGCCCGTGCCTCGTCCGGTGTTTCCATTTGTTCGGCCAGTGATACATTGACCCCAGATTTAACCAATCGTGCAAAGTAATTATCTGCTGCATGCCATGGGATTCCGCACATTGGAATATCGCTGCCGCGTTCATCTGTGCCGCGATGTGTCAAAACCAGATTCAGATTTTTACTGACGATTCTGGCGTCGTTAAAAAACGCTTCGTAAAAATCGCCCAGACGAAACAACAGAACGGCATCTGGGTTTTCAGT
>CAZHPG010000124.1:0-1798 GCA_964534055.1 uncultured Muribaculaceae bacterium
TGATTATTTTATAATTCTAATCTTTAAATCGTTAAAAATCAATCTTTGTAGAATTCTCTTTCTTGTTCTTCAAACCTGTCATATTTACTGCCGAGGGTGAATAGTTTTTGTAATGTCATTTCTGATGGGATTTTGCCGGTCAGAATAAATAAAACACTGCGATTTTTGGCGATGTTTTTTGCTAATTTTCTTCTTGTCTATTTTTTATAAAATTCCTAGAATTGGCTTATATGAAAAAGATTATTGTTTCTTTTATGCTTTGTTTGATTTCTTTTGGTGCCGGTGCCGAAACCAATGCCGCCGCCAATTATATGGATGCGTCTGCGTATCAAAACCTGTCTCCATACATGAACAATAAAATGCGGGTTCGCTTAAACCCCGGGGTTGATACTACAAATTCCCAGGATTCGATTTCCACCCTGACCCGCACAAACAATGCCACAAATGGTCGTCGTGTTGTTGCACGTTCTGCAACCAATTCTGGTGCCTATTACCCGACCGCTGCTGATACACAATATGTTTCACGTTCTGGAATTACACCAACACAGACCAGACGCGTTGTCGCACGACGTGGTTCTGATGGTAACGAAACCGTATCGCGGGCATCACGACTGGACAGTTCGTATGTTTACAAGGTTGCTTCTGCCGCCGCGGCTGATGCAAGTTCATCAACAACACAATCAATATCAACCAATCGTTGCCTGGCCGATTATGTAACATGTATGAACGGATATTGTGAACGCAACAAGACAAATTATAATCGTTGCTATTGCAGTTCCAAACTCGCACAAATCGACGCAACATACCAGCCTGAAATTGATTATCTGATTAAACAAATTATCATGCTGAAAAACACCGGCATCTATACCGATGCAGAAATGCAACAATACTGGCAAGAAAAAGTCGGACAATATACCGGCGATAATTCTTGGACAAAATTGGATAGCGCATTGGATATTGATTGGTCAGATACCGAGAGTCGCGTTCGCGGACAACAAGCATTTTTAACTGGACACGAATATTGCATGCAAAATTTACAAGGTTGCTATTACATGGCCGCAAACATGCGCGATGCCTATATTTCAGAAATTAATCGTGACTGTGCAACATATCAAACAAATCTTCAAAAGGTCAAAGAGGCCGCCGAAAGTATTGTTGAAAATCTAAGTGACTAGATCCGTTTTTGATCTTCGCACATTCTGTTATGTTTATAAATATTTCGCGCCAAATCATCACTGATTTTATCCCAGTCTGAATCACGACCGTATATAGGCTGACATATTATTTTTTTACAATCGTTAATTTTTGATTGTGTATTTGTCGCGCAGGCGGTCGCGAATAACATCAGTGGCAGTATGATTAGTTTCTGCATTTATCTCTCCTTGTTGATCTATTAAATTTTGTATTTGTGTACTGTTTTGATTTGCAAATTCGGTACGACATTTTTCGGATGCTATTTTATAACCTGCAAAATATGCCCCGAAAAATAAAATGCCGCACAATGCGGCGATGTAAATTTTATTCATATTAATTTTCCATTAAATAAAAAACCGCCAATTGGCGGTTTTAAATAAATATTGATGATTACAATTATCCGTTCATGGCGCCAAAGAAATCATCATTTGTTTTAGTAGTGCGCAATTTATCCAACAAGAATTCCATTGCTTCCAGCGTTCCCATCGGATTTATTATGCGACGCAATACGTACATCTTGGACAAGATTTCCTTGCTGACCAACAGATCTTCTTTACGTGTTCCGGATTTAGTAATATCAATCGCCGGATAGACACGTTTGTCG
>CAZHPG010000125.1:0-1774 GCA_964534055.1 uncultured Muribaculaceae bacterium
CAATAAAAGAAACAATAAATATAAATAGTGTTTTGGGTTTATAAAAAAATGTTTAAAAAAATTCCTGTAAAAACAGGAATTATAAATTATAGATAATTATATCTTTTAACGCTTAAAACCTTGTTTTGCTTTAAACTTTGGTTTGTCTGGATCAATTAATATAATCTGTTTACCACGGCGAATTTGTTTTATATTGCCGCGCTTTTTCCATCCTTTCAAGGAGCTTAAAAATTTCATACCATTCACCTTTATAACTTTTTGCTGGCAGATTATAGCCTATACAAAGTCATTTGTAAAGGCTTCCTCTAAAACTTTTTTAATTTCATCCCCAGAAAGGCCAGCAGAGCGCAAGTATTGAATTTGTGGCTGACTGCCCCGCCAGATAAAAGCAGAGTGATTGGCGGTCTTTGGAATGGATTTAATCCGTTGTTCGGGATTAAACTCTATCTGTGCATTTGGCGCGGCCATTGCAGAAAAACCCAAATCTGATTTACAGAAATCAAAGCCTTTGTTAATTTCTGCAACCCCGGAAATTTTTGTTTTTGATTTTGTGTGTGCAATGACACGATTTTCAAGAAAGATGCCAGCGTTTTCTGCGAAATAACCGGCCTTTTCGTTAATTTCCAGGCCTGAAAAGTTTTGAATCAGGATCTTTCCATTGAAATCAGAGTTTTTACCGGTGTTTTTGATAAAAATGTTCAAAAAGGCCGGCTTTTTGTTTATGGTTTTAATACTAAGGAAAATCGGTTGGTTTTCGGCAGAAATCTCACAATTTATACTATTTTCGCCAGCGATTTCCCCAATATAAATAATATGAACCGGCAAATCGTATTTTTTTGTTATTTTCAGGTTGTTGGGCAACGTTGATAATTCGGCCTGATAAACACCATCACGGAAAACGATGGTTTCCGCAGGAAAGGTTTTTATGTTGAATTCTTGCCACAAGTAGTTCATATTAATCAGAACTATAAAGGATTTTATTATGGGATTCAATTGCGGAATTGTTGGACTGCCTAATGTGGGAAAATCCACGCTTTTTAATGCATTGACTGCGACCCAGGCGGCCGCGGCGCAAAATTATCCATTTTGCACGATCGAGCCAAATACAGGCAAGGTTATTGTTCCGGACGAAATGTTGGAAAAATTGGCCGTTGCTGCAAAATCACAAAAAATAATACCAACCCAGTTGGAAATAGTTGATATTGCCGGATTGGTGCGGGGTGCAAGCGCAGGCGAAGGATTGGGTAATAAATTCTTGGGTCATATTCAGGCAGTAGACGCGATAATACATGTGGTGCGCTGCTTTGAAGACAACGATATTGTTCATGTGAATGGAAAAATTGATCCGTTGGACGATATTGCGACAATTGAAACAGAATTGATGTTGGCGGATCTGGAAAGTCTGAACAAACAAATTGTAAATTTAACAAAAAAAGCACGCGGGCAAGACAAAGAAGCGATAAAACAATTAGACTCGGCGGAAAAGATAAAGGCTGATTTAGAGCGCGGAATCCCGGCCAGACGTTGTGAACATTGGATTCCAGAATTTCAGTTATTGACCGCAAAGCCGGTTATTTATGTATGTAATGTTGATGAAGCGTCTGCGGCACATGGGAATGAGTTTTCAAAAATGGTTGTTGATAAAATTGGCGGTGAGTCTGCAGTGTTGGTAATATCGTCAAAAATAGAAATGGAAATTGCGCAAATTGCGGACGCATCGGAAAGAAAGGTATTCTTGGATGATTTGGGGCTAAAAGAATCTGGCCTGGACCAG
>CAZHPG010000126.1:0-1764 GCA_964534055.1 uncultured Muribaculaceae bacterium
ACCAACTTGCCCCCGTTCGGCAATTTTTGCAAAACATCCAGAACTTTATCGTCCGCCTCGGCCAGCAGGGCGCTATTCACAACTGCCCAGCCGCCATCGATTACATGAGCCTGGCGATACAAGTTCAGCAAGCGCTGCGCTATTATGGAAGTCAGTTCTCTCATCTCTCTCTCTGTTTTACAAATTACTCGCAGACAATATGCACGATTTTATGCAGTCGTTTTTTTCCGTTCTTTATCTGTATTTTTTCTTCCGGGTAAGATTGAACGCCGATTAGTGCGCCGCTTTTATCCTCTTTCAACATAACAACCCGCGCGGTCTTTTGAACATTAGATGCGATGTTTTCGTAATCATCATCAAACAAAACCGCCAAATCACCGGCCACAGGCACTATGCTGGGATTAACCAACAAATGGGATTTTTGCGGAAATAAAGGACCCAACCGACCAGCAGGAACCTGGACAGCATATACTCCGCTTCCACTTTTTATTTTTGGTAATGGCGGCAGCATATTGTCATCCGACTTCATAAACATTAATTTTTTGCCATCTGCAATTCCATAAATCGGAATCAAATTTTTCCGCACAGAATCATAAACTGTCGCGCCGTAAATCGCACCACACATATCCAAATTGGATTCGGACTTGCCAACTTTCAGCGCTTCGCGTACGCGTTCTTCGGCTTTATCAATCTGTTTGCTCAGCGCGCCAGAGTTGTAAAGCCCCGCTATAGCCTTGAACATTTCATCAACCGATTTGCCCATGGACTTTGCCAGATTTTCTATTTCATTTTCATATACTTCACGCTGGCCAGTTTCTATCTTGTGATAAACGCTGAGCGTCATCTTGGCATCCGCGGCCGCCTGGGCGATGGTTTTATTGACTTCGCGGCGCAAAACCCGTATTCCCGCGCCAAATACTTTCAAACCGGCGGTTTCATTTTCAACCAAGCGGCGTTGCATTTCAGATTGCCATTTGGTCGCCTTTTCATCGTCAGCCTTGATGAATATATCGGCCAATTTGCAGTTCAGAATTGAACAAAGTTGCATCAGTTGGCTTTGTTTCAGGCGACGAACGCCTTTTTCAACCTTGGACATCGCTGACAGCGACAGACCGGACTTTTTTGCGACTTCGGTCATACGCATACCGCGCGACAACCTTATATTCCGCAGATTATTTGGAAAACAAATTTCTTCCCATGCCATGGCAAAACCCTCTTGTTCTTATTGACAAACAGAGTAGTTTTTTTTTTGACGTAAAGCAAGAAAAAACATTGCAAATTAAAATTCGTGTTGTATGGTTTCACACATGGATTTTACTCCCAAGTCTTTACCAACGAATTTGGAAGCCGAACAAGCCGTGTTGGCAGCAGTGCTGATGAATAATCGTGCATTGGAAAAAGTCAGCGATTTTTTACACGGGGAACATTTTACCCATCCAGCGCACCAAGAAATTTATAAACTTGCTGAAAAGCAATTCGCCGCCGGAATCCCATTTGATATTATTACCGCCAAAAACTATCTGACCCAACAGGGCGTACTGGAATCCGTTGGCGGGGTCGAGTATTTATCAGAACTGGCCGGCGCCGGCGCATCGGTTGTAAATATAGAAAGTTATGCAAAAATAGTTTATGACAATGCACTGCGCCGTGAACTTATTGATATAGGTCAAAACATTACCGATTCGGCATTTGTTGAAGATTTGGAAAACCCAGTCGACAGACAAATTGAAATTGCCGAACAAAAATTGTTCGATTTATCCGCCA
>CAZHPG010000127.1:0-1686 GCA_964534055.1 uncultured Muribaculaceae bacterium
GCTTTCATGTCCATTATTTCTTCTCCTCGGCCCCGGTTTTTTGATTGATTCCGACCATGGACAGACGGGTTTTGCCGCGTTTATCCACACCCAGATATTTTACAAATACTTTATCGCCTTCTTTTATTTTGGCTTCTTCAATTGTATTCAAGCGTTCGCCAGTTATTTCAGAAATATGAACCAATGATTCAAAATTTCCATTCATAATTTTAACGAACAGACCAAAGTCCTTCATGCCAGATACAACGCCCGCATAAATCATGCCAACTTCGGGTTCGGCTGTAATCGCCTTGATCCGTGCCATTGCGTTTTCAGCGTCAGCCTTGTCGGTTGCCATAATTTTAACCGTGCCGTCATCCGTCAAATCAATACTGGTATTGGTTTCTTTGGTTAATGCCTGGATAACACTGCCACCTTTGCCAATTACTTCGCGGATTTTATCTGGATTGATTTTCATTATGAAAGTTTGTGGTGCGTATTCCGACAATTCCTTGCGCGGGGATTTTATCGCCTTGGTCATAATGCCCAATATATGCAAACGGCCATCTTTTGCCTGGGACAATGCCTGTTTCATAATTTCAAATGTAATCGATGTGATTTTGATATCCATCTGCAAAGCAGTGACACCCTTGTCAGTTCCGGTTACCTTGAAATCCATATCGCCCAAGTGATCTTCGTCACCCATGATATCGGTCAAGACTTCGAATTCATTGCCTTCTTTGATCAATCCCATTGCAATACCAGCAACTGGACGGGTCAGCGGAACGCCGCCGTCCATCAATGCCAATGTGGTTCCGCAAACGGTTGCCATAGAAGAGCTGCCGTTGGATTCCAAAACATCGGATACTGCGCGAATAGTGTAATCAAATGTTTCTTTGGATGGCAACATAGGATTGATTGCACGCCATGCCAATTTTCCATGTCCCAATTCACGGCGTTTTGGTGCACCAATGCGGCCAATTTCACCAACTGAAAATGGAGGGAAATTATAATCCAAGATAAAGCGTTCATCAAATGCCCCGTCCATAGATTCATTTGGACGTGCATCTTTATCATTACCCAATGTCAATGTAACCAAAGCCTGGGTTTCGCCACGTGTAAACAATGCCGAGCCATGTGTGCGTGGCAGGACGCCAACTTCAACCTCGATCGGGCGAACAGTTTTAGAATCGCGGCCATCAATACGTGGTTTTTTATCCAGGATATTACGACGCATAATACGTGCGGTAATTGCCTCGATAATTTCGCCGGCCCATGCCTTTTGCAAATCGGTCGCGTCAGCGATTGATGCACGTGCATCGGCCTTGATCGCGTCCATTGCAGCATATCTTTCCAATTTGGCGGAAATTTTTAATGCTTCGGAAATTTGATCAGCAAATCTTTCCAAATCAGATTCCAAAGATTTATATTCAACAGAACGTTCGGAAACGGACCATGCGGCATTGCCCGCTTTTTCTTTTAATTCATTAATCGCAGCAATGACAGGCTGGAATGCATCAAAGCCGAATTTAACCGCACCCAACATTTCATCTTCGGTCAGTTCGCCGGCTTCGGATTCAACCATCAATACGCCATCTTTGGTTCCAGCAACAACCAGTTCCAATTCAGATTCTACAATTTCTTTTTTAGATGGATTCAATAAGTATTTTCCATCTGCATATCCAACGCGCGCGGCACCAATCGGTC
>CAZHPG010000128.1:0-1670 GCA_964534055.1 uncultured Muribaculaceae bacterium
TTTTCACCATACTTGCTGTCAAACACACCCAGCGCACCGGAAGCTTTTGCGTCTGCAACCGACATTTCGGCGCATACGACAGGCACGGCCGCCGCGATGGCTTCATTGACGATTTTTTCGACTTCGCGAATTTCCTCTTCGGTCATTTTTCTATCAAATGAAAAATCAAAGCGCAATCTTTCCGCGGTTATATTGCTGCCCTTTTGGAAAACGCCATCACCCAGGACATGACGCAATGCACCCTGCAACAAATGCGCCGCTGTGTGCAATTTAGTTGTTTGTTCGCTGTGATCCGCCAACCCGCCCTTGAATTTTTGTTCCGCGCCTGCCCTTGATTTTTCTTGATGTTCGGCAAACAATTGATGAAAGCCTTCTACATCTACAGAAATACCACGTTCATCCGCCAATTCTTGTGTAAACTCCAATGGGAAACCATAA
The DNA here is from genome assembly GCA_964534055.1 of uncultured Muribaculaceae bacterium. GTDB lineage: Bacteria > Pseudomonadota > Alphaproteobacteria > Rs-D84 > Rs-D84 > WRCA01. Next base: position 439 of record CAZHPG010000128.1, read on the forward strand.
GTATCATATAACTTGAATGCTTTCACAGATGACAATTTACCATTTTGCACATAATCCAATTCTTTGGACGCAATTTTCATTCCTTGCTCTAATGTGCGGGAAAATAACTCTTCTTCTCTATCCAAACTTTTTATTACAAAAGATGAATTGCGTTCCAGCTCTGGGTAAATATCATTATACTGATTTATGATAACCTGTGCTATCACAGACATAGATTTTTCTGGTGCGCCCAGCCCAGACAAATAACGATATGCACGGCGAATCAAGCGACGCAAGATATAACCCTGGTCGGTATTACTGGGTGCAATACCCTTGTCATCACCCAAAACAAATGTTGCTGCGCGCATATGATCCGCAACTATACGAAACGCTTTTATATTTTCGTTATATTTTTTACCGGTCAAATCCGCTATTTTTTTAATAGTTGGCTGAAATAATTCTGTATCGTAAACACTGTCAACACCAGTTTGTATACAAAGATTACGTTCCAGTCCAAATCCAGTATCAACATTTTTTTGCGCCAATGCTGAAAATCTGCCATTTTCATCCTTGAAATATTGCATAAAGACATTATTCCATATTTCTACAAATTTGCCGCAATGGCATCCAGGCTTGCAATCTGGTCCGCACTTTGGCTTGCCCGTATCATAAAAAATTTCAGTATCTGGACCGCATGGGCCAGTTATTCCGGCCGGACCCCACCAATTATCCTCTTTTGGTAAAAAGTAAATTCTGTCGTCAGGATAACCCAAAGAACGCCAAACATTTGCGGCTTCGTCATCACGTGGAGCATCTTCATCACCAGCGAAACAAGTAACAGATATCTTTTCCTGGGGGAACTTTAAAACCTGGGTTAAAAATTCATGGCTCATTGTTATTGATTCTTTCTTGAAATAATCGCCCAAAGACCAATTCCCCAGCATTTCGAAAAAAGTGCAGTGATATGCATCGCCGACCGAGTCAATATCGCCCGTACGCAAACATTTTTGACAATCTACCAATCGTTGTCCCAGTGGATGCTTTTCCCCCAGCAAGTAAGGAACCAAAGGATGCATTCCGGCAGTCGTGAAAAGCACGGACGGATCATTTTCCGGTATCAACGATGCCGATTGAATCTGTTTGTGTCCGTTCTTAACAAAAAAATCTATATAAAATTGTCTTAATTCTTTCGCTGTCATTTTTATATTATCCCCTTATGTGCGCGAAATTATAGAATATGATGCAAATAATTG
>CAZHPG010000129.1:0-1598 GCA_964534055.1 uncultured Muribaculaceae bacterium
ACTATTCCGCATCAACAATGGATCCATCGTCCTCGGGTTCTGGTCCGGTTGTCATTTCTTCGGCCAAACCTGCGGACTTTGCCATAATTTTATCCAACAATTCTTTTTGAACGTCCTGATTATCTTTCAGCCATTGGCGCGCATTCGCTTCGCCCTGCCCTATGCGTTCAGAATTATACGAATAGAACGATCCTGCTTTTTCAATCAGGTTCATCTTTACCCCCATATCCAAGATTTCGGACACGCGTGATATTCCTTCGCCATACATAATTTTGAAATCAACAACGCGGAAAGGTGGCGCAACTTTGTTTTTAACAACTTTGACCCGGGTTTCATTTCCAACAATATCTTCCTTGTCTTTGATTGCGCCAGTGCGACGAATATCCAGACGAACAGATGCATAGAATTTTAATGCATTTCCACCAGATGTAGTTTCTGGATTGCCAAACATAACGCCAATCTTCATACGAATCTGATTGATGAAAATCAGCAATGTATTGCTGCGTGAAACACTGCCGGATAATTTTTTTAATGATTGCGACATCAAACGTGCAGTCGTTCCAACATAACTGTCGCCCATGTTGCCTTCCAGTTCTGCCTTGGTAACCAGTGCCGCAACAGAATCTACGACGACAACATCAACCGCGCCGGATTTAATCAATGTATCTGCGATTTCAAGTGCTTGTTCACCTGAATCAGGCTGTGAAATAATCAGATTCGCAACATCCACACCCAGTTTGCGTGCATAAGATGGATCCAACGCATTTTCCGCATCAATATATGCGCAAGTGCCGCCTTTCTTTTGTGCTTCGGCAACTGCATGCAATGCCAGGGTTGTTTTACCAGAACTTTCCGGGCCATAAATTTCAACTATGCGTCCCTTTGGATATCCGCCAATCCCCAGTGCAATATCCAATCCCAGACTGCCGGTTGAAATAGCCTCGATATTTTGTTGGGAACCATCACCCATTTTCATAATGGCTTCTTTGCCAAATTGTTTTTGAATTTGCGCCAACGCCGATTCCAATGCTGGATTTTTCGCTGGTGCTGCTGACTCTTTTACCGCTTCCTTTTTTGCCATAAAAATCTCCCTTGTTTAACAAGAGAATACTAGCGATTTAAGCCAAATTTAGCAATAATTATTTTTTAACTGGGGCAATCATTATAAATGCCGAAATAATCGCAACGGCTGCGGAAACCAGCCAAACCATACTGGTCATCCCAGTAAACGCAATTATGCCCGCACACAACATTGGAAATATAAATTTTGGCACATTATCCCCGGTATTATAAATACCAATAAACCGTGATGCTTCGACCCTATTTACAGATTCAAAGAACAGTAAATCACGCAAAGATTCTATCATCGCGACGGCAAAATTCCATGCCACAAAAATACCAAGCAATGCATACCCTTGCACAAAAAGCGCGGTTATGGCCAATGCTGCAAAAATCAAAAATCCTGCAGAAATACAAATCCTTTTCCCAATTTTCTTTGCAATTATTGGCATTAATGTTGCCATAAGAATATATGGCACGGTACATGCTGCCAAGACATACCCCAAGATTTCTTTGGAAAATCCGTTTTCTTGGACAAC
>CAZHPG010000130.1:0-1537 GCA_964534055.1 uncultured Muribaculaceae bacterium
GATGACCGCCATGAATCAGCTGGGGCATGCACCAATAAAAGAAAGTCATCAGCAATGATGCAATGTGTGAACCATCAACGTCAGCATCGGTCATGATGATAACTTTTTCATAACGCAGTTTTGATTCATCCCAATCTTTGGCATTGCCCGCGCCGATAATATCCAGCAACATATTTAATTCTTTGTTATTGCTGAACTTTTCATCTGAATTTGACAGCACGTTCAAAACCTTGCCGCGCAGCGGTAATATTGCCTGGGTTGCGCGATCGCGTGCTTGCTTTGCGGTGCCGCCTGCAGATTGACCTTCGACAATAAATAGTTCGGTTCCGGCAATTCCATGCTTTGAACAATCGGCCAATTCGGCGGGCATGCGGGCGCGTTTTGTTGGAGTTTTGCGCGCGATGTCTTTGACAGCCTTGGTTTTAATACGCGCATTCGCCAGATTTATTACGAAATCCAATAAAGCATTTGCGGTCTTTGGGTCGGATGCCAAAAATATTTCCCATGGGTCGGCAATTGCTTTTTCTGTATAGCGTGCGATTTCAGGATTGCTTAATTTTTCTTTGGTTTGGCCCAGAAATTGCGGGGTCTTGTAAAAAACTGATAATAAAACAGCCGCGGAATCAAAAACATCTTCGGCAATAATTGCAGCGCCGGCTTTATTGCCAACCTTTTCGGCATAGTTTTTCAACCCCCTGGTAATCGCAGTGCGAAATCCCGATTCGTGCGTTCCACCATCGATAGTTGCGATGGTATTGCAATAGCTGGCAAAAAATCCGTCATCAGATGCAGCGCCGTTTTCATCAGTTAAGAAAGTCAATGCCCATTCAGCGCGAAAGCCGGTATCTTCGGCCCAGTCAGTGTTCCCAGAAAAAATACGCGGCAGAATTTGCGGTTTGTCTGCTGTGGTTTCAGCCATTCTGTCCGCAACGCCATTTGGATAATAAAATGTAGCATTTGCTGGCAGATTCATATCTTCGGTCAGCAAATCTGGCGCGCAATTCCATTCAGCCCGAACGCCGCGCGACAGATAAGCCTTGGCCCGCGCCAGTCGATAAATTTTTACAGGCTTGAATACAGCACCCCCGCCAAAAATTTGGTCGTCCAGGGTAAAGCGAACACGGGTCCCTTGGGTTTTGGTGGGTTCGCCGCGTTCAATCGTGCCAACGGATTTTCCACGTGAAAATTTTTGTGTCCAAAAATATCCATCACGGGCAACGGTTACGATTGTTTCTGCCGACAGGGCATTTACAACCGCCGCGCCAACGCCGTGCAAACCACCACTGGTTTTATAAACATCGTTGTTGAATTTTCCGCCAGAATGCAGTGTTGTAAAGATTATTTCCAATGCTGATTTTCCGGGGAATTTTGGATGCTCGCCCACAGGAATTCCACGTCCATCATCGGTAATTTCAATAGTTTTGGCATCAATTAATGAAACCGATATTTTTTTTGCAAAACCGGCAACCGCTTCGTCAATAGCGTTATCAATTATTTCGGTTGGCAGATGGTGCCATGCCTTTTCATCCGTGCCACC